>CALKDE010000266.1 GCA_938082955.1 uncultured Pseudomonadales bacterium | reverse complement strand
GCGTATACCGGAAAGCGCCATGTTGAGCGTCCTTGGTATAGGTGTGGCGGTAAGAGTTAGAATGTCCACATTGGCGCGTATTGATTTGAGCTTTTCTTTTTGGCGCACGCCGAAGCGATGCTCCTCGTCAATAATCAGCATGCCTAAATTGCTGTAGTCGATATCGCCGTGCAGTAGCTTATGGGTACCAATTAGTACATCGACCTTGCCAGCCGCTACTTTTTTTAAGGTTTCACTTTGCTCGCTTGCTGACTTAAAGCGCGAGATAACCTCTATCACGATCGGCCAGTCTGCGAACCTGTCTTTAAAGCTTTCATAGTGTTGCTGCGCAAGCAGGGTAGTGGGCACCAGCATGGCAACCTGCTTATTATTTTGTACGGCGACGAAGGTGGCTCTGACGGCTACTTCGGTCTTGCCGAATCCCACATCGCCGCATACGAGCCGATCCATAGACCGGCCGTTTTTCATGTCGTCTAGAACTGCCTCAATCGCGCTCTCTTGGTCGGCGGTCTCTTCGAAGGGAAAGCTGGAGGCAAACTTGTCGTATTCAGCGCTGCTCCAGCTGTATTTATAGCCTTTTTTTGCTTCGCGCTGCGCATAGATGTCCAGCAACTCGACGGCGACATCACGAATTTTCTCTGCTGCTTTGCGTTTCGTCTTCTGCCACTGGTCACTGCCAAGATGATTTAGCGGGGCGGTTTCCTGATCGGAACCGCCGTAGCGACTAATCAGGTGTAGCGACAAGACGGGCACATACAGTTTTGCTGCATTGGCGTATTCCAGGGTAAGGAATTCAGTATCCTGGCCATCGGTATTAATAGTCTGCAGTCCGCGATAACGGCCCACTCCGTGATCAAGATGCACGACTGCATCGCCGACGCTCAATTCGGTTAGGCTCTTTACGATAAAATCGGTATTGCTTTGATTTTTGTTGCGTCTACGTCTTTGTGCGATTCGATTGCCGAACAGCTGGGCTTCTGTAATGAGCAGCAGCTTCTTATCTTCCAGCCAGAGCCCTTGATCCAGTGGTGCTACAATAATGCCGCAGGAGGAAGTGGAGTCTACAAAATCCTGCAGGTGCTCGAACTGCTTCGGTCTAATTTGTATCTGTTTGAGCACATCAAGCAGTGTTTCTCTTCTTCCGGCAGACTCTGCGCAGAATAAGATGCGCTGCTCTGGGTTTTGTAGTATGAATTGTTCGACTGCGGCAAAGGGTGTCTTCAGTTTCGCGTCACTGCTGAGATCTGGAAGGCGCAGACTCTGCAACGACACGGCGCCGCTTCCAGAGGCGAAGCTTATCTGCTTAAACTGCTTAAGATCCGCTAAGACGGTGTCGATTGCTAGGAAGATGTCTGCCGGCGGCAAGATTGGCCGATAGTGATCAATTTGCCTGTCTTCATAGCGCTGCTTGATGTCCTGCCAGAAATTTTGTCCTGCGCCGGCGAGGTCGCCAATTTTGCAGCAGGTGGTATTAGGTGGCAGAAAATCAAATAGCGAGTCCAAGCGCTCGTAGAACAAGGCAAGGTAATACTCGAGGCCGGGTGAGCTGATGCCGTCACTCACGTCTTGATAGATTGGGCACTGCCGCAGGTCAACATCGAACTTCTCCCGAAAATTACTACGAAACGCCGTAATGCCCCTAGCATCGAGTGGGTATTCGCGACCCGGTAATAGCCGTATCTGCTCAATCCTCTGGTCTGAACGTTGGGTTTCAGGATTAAAGGTGCGCAGTGTTTCTATCTCGTCGTCTAGTAAGTCGATGCGATAGGGGAAGCGGCTGCCCATAGGGTAGATGTCTAGTATTGAGCCTCGGACCGCGAACTCACCGTGTTCGAAGACTGAGTCGACGGACTGATAACCGGCATCGACAAGCCGCGAACGCATATCTTGAATAGATAGCTGTTGGCCCACGGCTAGATCCAGGCTATTGCCACGAATGTATTTCTTTGGTGGCAGTTTGTGCATCAAGCTGCCGATCGATGTGACTAGAATGCCTTGCTGAAGATCAGGGAGGTGATACAGAGCACTTAGGCGATCAGAAACGATATCCTGGTGTGGAGAGAAGTTGTCATACGGCAATGTCTCCCAGTCAGGAAGGCTAAAAACCTGCACTGGATTCGCTTTGTTCGGTAATTTACTGCAAAAATAGCGCAGCTCTCGCTTGAATTGCTCTACCGATTCGTTGTCTTGACAGATCAGCAGCAGCGGCCCTTCACTATTCGCGGCAGCATTGGCCAGCGCGAGGCTAGTTGCGCAGCCGAAAGTTTGCTGCCAATGACTGGCTAACTGCGTATCTTGCGGCAGCGGAGGATTAAAAGTAGTGGTCATGGATGGCGCAGTTCGGCTTCGCGGAATTGAAATTGTATGGGCTATCGGGGCGTAGGTGCAGCCTCGAGAACAGCCGGTAATTATATAACAATTCATGTGACTAAGCAGGCTCGAATATATTCTGCCTTATAGGCCCTAGATAGTGTCACGTCGGTTGCACTGCCTAGGCATTAACAAGATAATAGCCGCCTCTTAAAATCCATCAATTTTACAGACGAAAAAAGGGGTATTTGTGGTCCGTCCAAACGTAGATGATTACTTCGGTGAC
>CALKDE010000265.1 GCA_938082955.1 uncultured Pseudomonadales bacterium | reverse complement strand
AATCTTACCGCCCCATAGGGCGAAGGCCGAGGTAACGCCCCAGGGGCGGCCAGCTAATAGTAAAGTGGAAACATTTACCGCCGCTAGTGCAATTGCCCCAGCTACCAATGGCCATGGACCTGTTAGCCAGGAGTAGGCGCGGTCAACATCCCGGTCGCTCTTAAGGCTGCCATGACGCTTGCGTTCATAGGTTGTGCTTGCAAACCAGACTGCGGAGAACAAGCCTATGCTAATTAGAATAGCCCAACTCGAGCCGAAGTTTTGGGCAAGAGAGAAGGGCGCTACACCCGGAACGCCCTGCCACATTGACCATTGCCATGTGCCTAAAACAGATCCTGCGATGAAGGCCGCAAGTGTAATAAGCATTCGCATATTGCCGCCACCTGCGGTGAATAAGGTGCCTGATGCGCAGCCACCACCTAGTTGCATGCCAACACCGAATAGGAAGGCACCACAGATGACCGCGATATTTAAAGGCGCAACACTGCCTCTTAGGCTCATCCCCCACACCTCGCCTTGTGCAATCAACGGTGTGAATATCAGCACTGTAATCGCGAGCATGATCATCTGAGCGCGCAGTCCAGCGCCTCGACCTGTGCTAACTACTTCGCGCCAAGCCGCAGTGAAACCAAAAGCGGCATGATAGAGAATAATGCCAGCAGCAAGACCGACTATGAATAGAGCGCCCTGGCGCCAGCCGTAATTACTGCTCAGATAGGCATAAATAACGAGGGCCAATAGCGCGCTCGCTATGATGCTGCCGCGATTGCTAGGCAGTGTGGAGGTCAAAATGGCTGGGCCAGTAGCTGTTGTGTTCAAGGCAGATCCTTATGGCTAAGAGGGCTGTACGATAGAGCTGTTATTATTGATATTGCCTAAGCTGTGAATACGCAGCTTGCGAGAAATAGTCTACAGCTTTTTATCTGACTTTCTACATAAATAGGCGACAAAATTCAAGCGAGCAAAGTATCTTTTTAGCAGCCTTTCGAGCAGATTATAGGGGAAGCCTAGTCTGAGATGTGTTACAAATTGTAGGTGTCTCGCGGCTTGTGCCTTCTGCTCTCAATGACTGCAGGAGGCTGAGCTACCCGTCCTGCAAATTCGGAGAAATTAGGATGACGATAAGAATCATTGCCTCACTGTTTGTGCTTATGAACTCGCTTGTATTAGCGCAGACCCTGCCTCCTGCTACACCTCAGGTTGCAACGGATATAACCGGTGTTGAAATTCAGGCTTTCATCGATGGCTTGCCTAGGGACCGTGTCAGCGATGCGCCCATTCGCGTCGTGAAAACAACAGGTGATATGCGCTTAGGCATATTTGGTGTCTACAGACCGGACGGAATCACTGGTGACGTCAATGTCCATTTAGTTGATACCACGGAAATCTACTACATGCTGAAAGGGGCGGCCACGTTAGTAACTGGTGGCATGTTGGTAGAGCCCTACAAGGGCAATGAAAGTTGGCTGAGAGCGAAATCTATTGAGGGAGGGGTAAGCCGGCGGGTAGTGCCTGGCGATGTCATTGTAATTCCAGGCCACACTGCACATTGGTGGAGTGAGCTGGAAGGGGAGATCGAGTATCTGATTTTTAGGCCAGATCCAGATAATCGGCTAGATCTTCAATAACGGTATCTGCTAGAGTTTTGCGCGCGCTAAATCTGGCACGCCCATGGCATCAAAGTAACGCTTTAGCATGCGCACAACATCGTCAGCAGGATAGGGTTCAGCTATGTTTGAGAAACCACGAATATTAAACACAGATTGGTAATACTTCTGTTAATACGTCAGGCTCAGGAAATACAGCATAGAGGAGAATGGCAGAAAGATTTTTTAGCACTTTAGCGTGGCTTTCGTCTGTAGGGCTTAACAGGCCACTAGCTCTTGGGGCTCTAGGATTTACTGGGCCACTTCAGTCGCATTTTTTGATTCGCAGGCATTGCCTGCTGTCGGTTCTCCCGGTCGCATCTTGATCAATTGCGTGGAGAAAGAGTGCTGCTGATACTGAGTGTGTATTTATAGGCTATTGCCCCCTCTTTCGCTAAGGCTTGTATTTTCTGCTAGCTGTTAGCGAAAGGGGAGCGGCGCGATGCTTCTACTAGGGCACGTAGGCTTTACCTAATATAAGATCTGGGTCGGCATCGGTGCGTGGCGTCAACTTCTGCGGACGCCCAGCTTGATTGTCAGTGCCATACAGATTGCCATCGGAATCGACAGATAGCGAGTGCATCTCTATCCAGCGGTGTGGTCCCTCTACTGGTAAATTCCAAGTATATTTACGCGTGCCGTCCAAATTGAATTGTACAATTTTCGGGGGATTGAGGTCGGTAACCCAGGCGCTATCCTCGCTAACCAATATATCGAGCGGCATGCCTAGGTCGGCCCAAGTAGCCTCATGTTCGTAAGTAGGATAGTTGCTTGAGCCGGGTGTTGCTGTCTGTTTAAAATTCTGGATTCTAAGTAGATCCCGGTCCAAGACAAACAAGTTGCCCTGCGGGCCCATGGCTAGCGCGTGGACGCTGGCAAATTGCCCTGGCCCTTCACCTGTCTCTCCAAATTCAGACAAGTACTTGCCCGCAGAATCGCGTACCACTATTCGGTTGTTTCCACCGAGGCCATCTGCGATTAGAATCTTCCCATCTGGAAGGAATGCAACGTCCTGGGGTTGATTGAAGTGATACTCGTCCTTGCCGGCAACGTTCTTTTCGCCCAGTGTCATCAGCAACTGTGACCCGTCATTGGAGAATACATAGATGATGTGGCCAGTTTCGTCGACTAACCAGAGGCGTTTCTCGGGGTCGTAAGGATTCATGCGAAGCCGGTGTGGCCCCGGGCCGTCTGTACCCGCGAACAAATGATCCCATTGATTCCAGACTTCAAGTAAATTACCTTCACTATCAATAACATAGATACAGTTCTGCCATACTCGCCCACGACCACGAAGCACGTTCCATCCCATCGATCCGGCAAAGCTGGTGTATTCTGGGGGAATTGGGTCAGGTAGTTGTGTCTCACCGCGTTGAAGGACAAAAATTCTGTCTTTGGACTCAACAACTACACCCGAAGTGCCGCCCCAAGATAGACCATCAGCGGCGAAAGGTTGCATCCAAGTCTCAGTATTAAAGTCATAGGGGCTAGGGCCAACGGGCCCTGAGTCCTGCGCCAATATTGGCGTTGCTAATAGATTGGCCAAAACTAGGCTTAATAAGATTTTCCGGTAATGCATAGTCGTCGAGACTCCCCTGATGGGCCATTATTGGTATTGGTGAATGTGTAACGAAATCTATCATCTGCAATCGCGCAATTGAAGGACTTATTTGACTCAAAGTCATTTGCCGTTAGCGGCTTGTCGCAGAGGTGAATGTTAGAAACTATAGGACATTCAGAGGCGTAACAAGACAAGTGGGGGTAGCACTTTGGCTACTGCGTAGTGGCGCTCTTGTTATTGTAGGTTCCACTTCTGCTTTCGCTGCGCGTTCGACCTTGGTCAATGGCTACCTTTGCCTGCCGCGAATAGATATAGATGGCTTCGGCGCCGTGCGAAATCTATTCTCCTAGGCAATGATTACTTTTAGTCCGAGTAAATGTCATGACCTTCCATGATTTGCATAATTTCGGCTGGACTCATATAGGCCCCATTTCCATTTTCGGCAGTAAATGCGGATGCACTGGTCGGCGCAATTCGACTCCTAACAAATGTAGCATGGTCGAAGCGTTGCCAGCCGAGGCCGTAGTCAATCAGGCGTCTGTCGGTGGCGCGTTCGAATTTGATTCGGCAATCAGTTAATTGACACAAAGCATCCCCGGCTATCCCGAAGAAGGAGCGACTCAGATAGTAGATGGTATGCGCGAGTTCATGCCCGATAATGCCAACCTGGGCATTAAATGGTTGATTCTTTAGCAGCAAAGCTTTTCTTGCTCCTTCTAGTTCGTTGTCTATGATTATTTGGTAGGTTCTATTCTTCGCTGAACGAAGCATGCTACTCCAATGGGGGCGTGAGGAAAGCGGTATCGATACATCACCAACAATGAAGTTGATTTTAGTATTACGTAATTCTGGGTAATGTCTTAGGGCGAGCAATGTCTGTAATTCGAAATCTTTGGGCAGCTTCTTGTTGTTGCCAAATTCTACTAGCAAGGCGTCGTAGTTCATCCGCTGCTCGTGTTCGAGATATTCTCTTATAGCACCTTGAGGAACGAGGTTGTTTTGGGCGGCGAGATTATTGACAGGTCCTATTAGCACTGGTAAGAAAAAATACAGAAGAATTTTTCTTGCCTTGGTATTGAAAGGGTTAGCGGCTATTTCGTAACGGGACATGTCGTTTCTCTTGGGCTGGGTTAGTGCTGCAAGCTGTAAAACTGTGTTTGCTGCGGTCGTGACTTCGAAAAGTTTTCGCCAGGTCTAAATCTGGTCAACAAATGCTAGGATTACCGAGTGACTGGAGTAATGTTGTAACGCTGTTTAATTCATTCGATAAGCAATGTTATGAGCAATGAAATCATCCTCGACTCGACTCGACTCGACTTGCGTGGTTAGGCGAATGTTCGCCTAACAGACATTGTGTGAAACGGTATTTTGATGAATCTAAGTCCAGCAGGTATCCAAATCGAGAGCCGTCACCAGCGGATCAAGCAGCTAACAAAATTCAGCTTAGAGGCAGGGTTTTTCCCAGACTTCTAATTAGAATTTAATCTGCCAGCATCATGCAGCTGACCTCGAAAAATCAAATCTACTTGTACTGTTTCTTGTTGCCGCCGTCAACGTCAGGGGGGTTTATCACCTGGGCCCTAATTTTCGAGCATGTGCTGCGCAGGTTGAGAAGCAACTCAGCGAATTACCTAGCGATCAAGTCGCTGCCTGATCATGAGCATACAGATCAGCGGACTTCGCCCATTGCAGATGTCCATTCGTGGCAATATCCATTATCATAGGGGCATGAAAATTGCTGCTGCATTCCTACTGTTCCTCCTGTTAAGTTCCTCAGCATTGTCTCAAGAACATTCGTTTGGCGATTGGGTTGCCCAGTTACGCGTCGAAGCTGCTTCGCTTGGCATTAGCGCGGCAACTCTAGAGGCGCTTGATGATCTTGAAGAGCCACTGCCCCGAGTCCTTGAGTTAGATAGCAGCCAGCCTGAGTTCGTGCAGACATTTACCCGTTACCTAGGCCTGAGGGTCACTGATAGGCAGGTGGAACGTGGCCAGCAATTATTAAGACAGCATAGGGCATTGTTAGAGGAGGTGCGCCAACGGCATGGCGTACAGCCGCAGTACCTCGTGGCGTTCTGGGCGATTGAGACTAATTTTGGCAGCAATACAGGCGGCTTTTCCGTTTTACAGGCACTGGCTACTCTGGCTTATGATCCGCGCAGAGCTGAATTTTTCCGCTCCCAGATGCTTACAGCTTTACAGATCATTGATGATGGTCATATTTCGGCACAGAACATGAGCGGATCTTGGGCGGGAGCCATGGGTCAGTTGCAATTCATGCCTTCGGTGTTCTCTTTGCACGCGGTGGATGGCGATGGCGATGGCAAAATCGACATCTGGAATAGTTTGCCGGATGTGTTTAATTCAGCAGCAAACTTTCTCTCCAAGTCCGGTTGGAAGGGTGACGAGCGTTGGGGTAGGGAAGTATTGCTTCCCTCTGACTTTAATTTTGCACTCGCTGGCACCAATTCGCGTAAATCGTTACAACAGTGGCGTGATATCGGGCTGTTGCAGACATCGGGTGCTCCGATACCGGTAGCAGACATGCAGGCATCGGTAGTTATTCCCGCAGGTGCACAGGGTCCGGCCTTTCTTGCCTACGACAATTTTAGAGTTACGCGCGTCTACAACCCGCCAATTTTCTATGCGCTGACGGTAGGACATCTAGCAGATAGGTTTGCCGGTGGCCCGCCAATACAGCATATGCCGGAAAACGAGCAGGCGATGAGCATCGCTCAGGTTAAGGAATTACAGGAATTGCTAAACGCTCTCGACTTCGATTCAGGAGAGCCAGACGGTCGCGTAGGAAGTCGAACCAGAAGCGCCATTCGAGCGTATCAAGAGCAACAGGATTTGCCTATGGACAGCTACGCATCAATATCTCTGCTAGAAGCCCTGCGCCGTTAAAACTATCAACAATGATTTTAGTAGAATTGGCCCTGCCCAGGTCGGGCTTATTCAGAGGACTCCTCAGGTTTTATGAATATGCAAACAGACAATCCCGCACTTAAACGCTATCGCCGCATGGCTTGGATAACCCTAGGCGCGGTCTATTTTTTAATACTGGTTGGCGCTTCAGTGCGCGCATCAGGTGCTGGTATGGGCTGCCCAGATTGGCCCACATGTTTTGGTAGTTGGGTCCCGCCGACGAGCGAAGCACAGTTGCCAGCAAACTATCAGGAAATATACGCACAGCTAGGTTACTCCGATACGCGCTTCAATGTGGTTAAGACCTGGACGGAATATGCTAATAGGCTGCTAGGTGTAAGTATTGGTTTCTTAATATTCCTAACAGCTATCTACTCTTGGTCTTGCCGAGCGCATGATACACGGATATTCAAAGCATCAGTTACAGCTTTCCTGATGGTGGGGTTTCAGGGGTGGCTTGGTTCCAAGGTAGTGGGTTCGAATTTGCAGCCGGGTATGATCACCGTGCATATGTTGATGGCCTTGGCGATCGTAGGCACGCTGCTCTATGCCCTTGCTCAAGCGCGACGCGGGATCATGGCATCACAGCCGGCTGGGAACATAGACCCGCGCTTTGCAAAATGGCTCTATATAGTACTGGGGCTCACGATCTTGCAGGTGGCTATGGGTACGCAGGTTCGAGAGATGACAGACTTCATACGTGAATCTCAAGGCGAAGAACTGCGGTCAAGTTGGGTAGATGCAATGCCCTGGTTTTTCTATGTGCACAGAAGTTTCTCCGCTGTCGTTCTCTTCGCTAATTTGTGGCTCGCCCGGCTACTAGTTATGTCGCTAGGGTGGCAGCACACCTTAAGTAAACTCACGCTAACTATGATCTGTGTAATAGGGGCTGCAGTGCTTTCAGGGGCGACCTTGGGCCATTTGGGCATGCCAGCGCTTGTTCAGCCTACGCATTTATTAGCGGCGTCCTTACTTTTCGGGTTACAGTTTTTAATTTGGATGAGCTATCGGCATTCACGTGATGGCAATGTCAGCAATTCGTCTTCAAACAGTGATTCCCAATTGCCGGTAGGCAGCGAAGTTACAGTCTAAAATTCAGGAGCTGAGGAAATGATTAACAAAGAATTTGATATTGTAGTTTTTGGTGCGACTAGCTTCGTCGGCAAAATTCTCTGTAACTATCTCGCGAATGAATACACCGAGCCGAATTTAACGTGGGCTATGGCTGCCCGCTCAGAGAAAAAATTAAATAAACTGAAAGTTTCCTTGGGTGAAAATGCAGCAGCGATTCCTCTCATTATTTCAGATTCCTCAGATGAGCAGGCACTGCAATCTATGTGTGAGAAGACCGAACTCATCATCTCCACGGTTGGTCCCTATGCCCTTTATGGCGAGTTGCTGGTAAAGATTTGTTGCCAACTAGGAACTGATTACTGTGATCTGACTGGGGAACCACAATGGATTCGCCGAATGATTAGTCAGTACGAGGATGATGCGAAACGTAGTGGTGCCAGGATCGTGAACTGCTGTGGCTTCGATTCCATTCCCTCGGATTTGGGTGTTAAGTTTCTGCAAGATCATGCGCAGCGACACTTTGGAAGCTATTGCGATGTGGTCAAACTGCGCGTGAAGGTTTTAAAGGGTGGCGCATCGGGTGGAACTATAGCCAGCGGTTTAAACCTTTATAAGGAAGCATCCGCCGATCCGGAAATCCGTAAGGAAATGCGTGATCCCTATTCGCTGTGCCCAACGGGCCATGCTTTTACGGCGCACCAGCACAATGTGTCTGTGGAATTCGATGAGGATTTCGACTCCTGGGCAGCCCCGTTCATAATGGCGTCTATCAATACTCGGGTTGTGCTGCGCAGCAATGCCCTACTCGACGGGCACTATGATGAAAATTTTAAGTACGATGAAGCAATGCTTACCAGCGCGACAAACAAGGGTGAAAAAGCGGCGAAGCGAATATCCACCGGCACAAAAGTGTCGATGTTCATGATGGCTTTCGCTGGGATGCGCTGGTTGGCGACTCGTTTTTTCCTGCCTAGCCCAGGCGAGGGTCCGACTCCCGAACAACAGTTGAAGGGTTGCTATGATTTGCGGTTGCTCGGAAGGACGCCGCAGGGGGGGAGGGTACGCGTTAAGGTGACTGGTGATCGTGATCCTGGATATGGGTCCACGGCAAAAATGTTGGCTCAGGCTGGATTAAGTCTGCGCCGTGATGTCGATGAGGGTGAAGTTGGTGGTGGTTTCTGGACGCCAGCAACTGTATTTAATGACAAGCTGATTACGCGCCTAATTGACTATGCCGGAATGGACTTCGAATTAGAGTCTCTATCGCAGGCGGCGACCGCTATCGAGGAAGTCGTAGTTGACGAGACTGTTCCTTGTGCATAGTTAATAGGGCCTCGCCGATCTTCGAAGTAGCAGTTTTATACACAATTACACCCCTACTTTTTAGAAGTTCTATTCGGTTAGCCTAACTTCAACTATGTTCTGCTTGAAACATTCTCGCGACACCTTTAGTCGGCACAAATAGCCATTCGTTGGTTGTTTTTCTTACTGCTGAATCCCGTATTTTTAAAAGTTGTAATTAGACACAATGAAGGTGAGTGTTCGTACAAAAAAATGAGTGCTATATCGGTAGTCAATGCTGGGCATGGGGAAGGCGTAACAACGATTCAGCGGCGTAACAACACTGTGCTTGGACGCGTCTAAGGTCGGAGTGGATGGCATCGGTTAATCGAGCTAACCCGAAGGCTACCAGAGAAATAGATGGGTAATGGTACTAAGCACGGGATAAGGTCGCAGGGTAGATTTAGGCGTTAAGCCCTCGAGAATATCGCCTGGGTAAACCTGTATTTTGCCCTAATTGAGAAGTGAGTCCTTTGAATTTTGTCAATTGATCGGTTATTGTCTTATGCGCCAGCCTAAGATATTCAGGAATTCCTTTTGCCAAATCCGCTCTTCCTTTTTACCGCGCAGATTATTGCCATGATTGCCGTCCTTCTCTTAGCGACGGGTTACGTTAAGGCTGAGCCGCGTGCGGGAAGTGCTAGGGTATTTGCTCTAATGGCGGTATTCATAATTTTCTACCTGCTAAATGGAATGACGCGCCAGCATATCGACCCGCAGTTTCGGCTAGACCTAAGTCAATGGCAATTGATCATACAGATAGGCGTGAATACTGTTCCGGGGCTGTTCATGATCTATTGTTTCCTGATCTTTCAAGAACAACAGAAATTCCCAACCTTGTTGGCTCTCGCATTTACTACTCAAGTAGTTCTCGACTCTCTTCTTTTGGGCGCGTCTCTTTACTCTATCAGTGGCATCGGTTCGGGTTTACTCGCCTTTCTAACCGCCTGCATGGATGTCATGACGTTGGCTTTCGTTGCTTCTGCGATGTATTGGACTCTCAAAGGTTGGAGGGCAGATTTGGTAGATGATCGCAGAATCCTGCGTTGGTTCATCATCGGTGTGCAGGGTGCTATGATCTTCAGTGTCGTGTTCGTTGAAAGCTTCCTGCTTGTTAGTGGTTCAGCCAGCTACGCTACTGCCCAGATAATCATTGTCAACTCGATAGCGTTTTTAGCTATGGGTATGTTACTTGTGGCGATGCGTTTTGATTACGTTTCGCTGAGCAATGTGATTCGCAAGGTCGCAGAACTGACAGAGGAAGCGGGGCCAGAAAGTAGGGCGCCATTTGATAAAGACAGTTTCAATGAAGTCTTTAAAGGAGGAAAACTGTACCGGGAAGCTGGCCTGACAATCGCGATGCTAGCAAAGAAATTAAATCTACCCGAGTACAGGCTGCGCGCCTTTATTCACAAGCAATTAGGGTATAGAAACTTCAATGCTATGCTGCATAAATACCGCATCGAAGACGCTGGCGAAGCGCTAGCAAATAAGGATAAGCCGAGCGTGCCAGTGCTGACGATAGCCCTTTCTGTGGGTTATCAATCGATAACACCATTCAACAATGCATTTCGCCAGATTAAGGGTGTGACTCCTTCCGAATACCGAAAACGCGAAATCCTAGCGCAAACTTAAGCTATGTAATTCGACATCATTGATGTATTCGACATCATTGCGGTGGACTATGGGCGTAAGGGTGTTTATTCTTCCATTAAAATAATATTCAGGATACTAATTCTGAGAAGCAAGGGGGTCCATCGACGTGATAAATGAGTTATTACTGCAATTTGCTCAATACTTAGAAGCGCAGGAATATAGCCAAATGTTGGTTTCAGGTTACTACAGTTGGAACTGGCTAGAAGCAACTCACGTTCTCACATTAATGATTAGTATTGGCTCACTTTTTATCATTGATTTTCGTATGCTTGGCTGGGTGTTACCTGGTGTGTCAGCAACAGCTATTGCCGATAGATTGCATAAACCAATGATAATTGGCTTTGTCATCATGTTTATCACAGGGTTATTGCTGGTGTATGCGAAGCCCGTTGAGAACGTTCAGAGTCTTTGGTTTCGCATTAAAATGATACTGTTAGTATTGGCTTTTATAAATGCTTGGGTTTTTAATTCGAGGATGCGAGCGGCAGACGGTACCTGGGACTCTGCTCGAGTCGCCCCGAAGGGGCTGCGAACAGGAGCGA
Organism: uncultured Pseudomonadales bacterium; assembly: GCA_938082955.1. Classification (GTDB taxonomy): domain Bacteria; phylum Pseudomonadota; class Gammaproteobacteria; order Pseudomonadales; family Pseudohongiellaceae; genus UBA9145. Next base: position 206 of record CALKDE010000265.1, on the reverse strand, counting down.
TTATATCTCTTAGTCTCTGGTGCGGTGTTGTCGCTATGGGACGTTTTATTCCTTATGACTGGGTAGATTGTCCCAAAGTGAGTAACACTGCACTTCTTTGGGCCTCAGGCTGCGTGGAGCAACTGAACGCGCTATAGAGTCCTCGTAGAAACTAATTCGGAGTTTTAGATGTTGAGTAACTTTCTGAGTAATTTTAGAAGCGTGGC
>CALKDE010000264.1 GCA_938082955.1 uncultured Pseudomonadales bacterium | reverse complement strand
AGCGGACTAAATCCTTGGGCATCATAGGTCCTGCGCCATATCAACCAATCCTCAGCCGCAGGATTGGCAAGCTGCGCATCTGTAACTGCGCTCAAGTCTGCTAAGCGGTTACTAGACTGAGCCAAATTTGACTGAGTAAATGCTAGCAAAAAGCTGACGATCAACACAGTTGAAACCGAGCGTGTAAGAGTCATGATGACTACCCCAAAATTTAGCGCGTTTAGATAACCTAGTAGCATTAGAAAGAAAAGTCCAACTCCAGAATAGTTATTCCTTGTTAGTGCCGAAAGGGAGTTCGTCGAACTGAGCGAAGGGTTAAGGTTGTCGAGTCCCGTTCGTCAGTTTTTTCCCCCAGTGCTTTCGGGAATAACGCTGAATCTATTAAAGAAGCTCGAAGATAAACACTCTAAGGGCAGATGTAGGAATGTCATTGTCGTGTATCGCTCCTCTTGAGACGAAATTCACATTAGCTTTCGCGCCTGAATCAAACCAGACCACCACGGCATCATTGCCATGATAATGCGCTGAGTCAGCAGTGCTGGAGAAGCCTTCATCGTATTCCCATACTCTTACTCGTTCGTTTGAGCGGCGCTCCAGCGGAGAATCGTGTGGGAATTGAGGCACTGATGAATTGGTTTCTATTGCGCCGGCAACTGGACGTTTGATTTGAATAAAAACGGCACGAAGAGGCTCATCACTACTACCGGACTCAGTGTGAGTTACGCCGGCAAGCTGAAACGAAATGTTCCAAGCATCTGTGTGGACCTCGCGGACCTCACCTTCATTCGAGGTAATTATCCTGTCACCGGGGCTGTAGTACACGCCAGTATGGTCATAGCGATGGCGGTGGATGGGGTAGTTCTGTTTCAACCAGTTAATATCCCAAACAATGACGTGCTCGTTTTCCAGCATTTTGACAGCCCCGTCACGAGGATAGGCAGGCGGTGCATCCACTTGGGCTTGAGCTATTGGGATAGCGCAAATGAACGGGAACAGGAACAGTGCAGTTCTTTTCATAGTCAACTAGTTCAAAACTGGTAAAAAAGCGCTAGAGTAAAACTACAGTAGTTTGGGCGGTTAGGGACAGGGTTATTTTACCGAATGCAGGGGCTGAGACTTTAAAGAGGGTAAAGGCGTGGATAGACTTAATGTGCTTCTGAGTCTTTTTTGGCGTTCAAGGCGTGTCAGTATTGCCAATGTGTGGCAATCAAACTAAATTGTTCCATTACTTGTTATAGTTAATAAGAAGAGCGGTAGGGAAGCGGCGATGGAAAACAGTTGCGAGGCCGTGCGCAGTCACTTATTCAAAGGAACTTTCAATCGAATATTATCATCTCGATGCACCACTGATGTGCATCACCGAGGACATTAATGAAATGCAGCGGATCATCGTTTTGCCTCACCTAGTCTCGTGGAACCCAGCCTGATGTTGCCTTTGGAGGGCGTGCGCATTATCGCGGTCGAGCATTACGCAGCGGGTCCCTACGGTACCTTGCAATTGGCTGATTTGGGCGCCGAGGTCATCAAGATCGAAAACCGTGCGCAAAACGGTGATCCAATTCGTCAGATGGGCCCCGGGGGTGACTTGGGGAACCTGGACAGCCTGTCTTTTCAGGCATTTAACCGAAACAAACGTTCGCTAACCCTTGATCTCAAAGCAGACAAGGGCAAAGAAATTCTCGGTAAACTCGTGTCTACGGCAGACGCTCTGCTGTGTAATCTACGCGGCGATCAACCAGAAAAACTAGGCCTTACTTATGAGCAGCTCAAGGGCGACAATCCGAAAATTGTCTGTGGCCTAATATCCGCTTACGGCCGTGACGGGCCGCGACGGGACTGGCCCGGCTTTGACTATTTAATGCAGGCCGAAACTGGCTACCTCTTCATGTCCGGTGAACCAGATGGGCCGCCGGCGCGCATGGGTCTGTCGATTATCGATCACTTGGCCGGGCTCACCACTTCCCTTGCCTTGGTATCGTCGATTATGAAAGCACGCGAGACCGGTGAGGGCCGCGATATCGACGTCGCCTTGTTCGATGTGGCGGCGCATCAATTAAGCTATGTCGGAGCCTGGTACCTGAACGACGGCATCGAGACTTCCCGCTCTCCGCGCTCTGCCCATCCGAGCGTAACTCCTTCCCAATTATTTAAAACCGGTGATGGCTGGCTATTTGTCATGGCGCAAACAGATCGGTTTTGGGAAATATTTTGTGAGCGCATTGCTGCGCAGGAATTGGCAGGACGAAAAGAGTTCCAGACAGGACAAGCCCGACGGGAAAATCGGGACTTGTTGACGGAAATGCTCGACGCTCATTTATCAACGCAGTCAACAGCGTATTGGATGGCTGTATTGGGTGGTAATGTGCCGTGTGCGCCGGTCTATAGCCTCGCCGATGCAATGGAGAGTCCCTTTTTACTCGACCGGGCGGGCGTGGTCACCACCGCACACCCGAACCGGCCTGACCTTAAAAATCTGCAAAGCCCGGTACGAATGACGGACCCCATTCCCAATCAGCCCGGTCCTCGCCTGGGTGCTGATACCGACGACATCTTGCGGGAGCTGGGGTATGACGATGCTGCTATTCAAAACCTTCAGCGGATAGGCGTCACCTGATTCACTAAATATCTAAATCTTTAATTCTAAAACCCCAACCCTAAGCCCCTAATTCTAACCCCCAGTAATGGAGATCACGACAAATAAAGCCCGTCTCAAGCGTGACGACAAATTCCTTGAAATCCCAGCTTTTCGAGCTTGATGATGTTGGCGATGCACAGGAGTTTTACCATAGCAGGGGTTGGGCAGACGGCTTTCCAATAGTCCCACCTACCCCCGAAGCCGTGCAATCCGACTCGCTGTCATCAATATATTACAGGTGAGTCCTGGCGCTATTGATCGGTCTACTCTTGGCCATCCTGGCAAGATAAGTTATTGCATCGCGGAAGATGAAGAGGGTAGCGATTGGTTATCCCTAGCCGAGTCCCGTGACATACCTAAGGATGCATCGGCAGTCACGGTGCTTGCCGCATGCGCTCCTCGCCAGATTATGAACGAGTGGACCAGCAAGCCCGAAGAAATACTGGATACCTACGCTGCAGAGATGCGCGCCAACATGCGCAATTATTCCATCTGGTCGGGTAACTATGTGGTGATCATGGCCCCGCAGCACCGAGAACATATGCGCGCGGCTGGCTGGGGTAGGAAAGAGATTGCCAATTACCTGTTCGAAAAAGCCCGTATCAGGCGCTCGGAGTGGTCAACCGTGGGCAAAGGTTCTGTAATACGCGATAAGGGCGATACTGAATATTGCGCGCTGCCCAGTCCAGACCATCTGTTGTTAGTTGCGGCTGGCGGGCCTGCGGGTGGATTCGGGGCGATAATCCCCCCCTGGCTGGGCACCAAGAGCCAGGCCGTTACGGCGGCTATTGGCGTCTGTCTAGATTGCGAGCCACCGCCCCTAACTAAATAAGATAATGTGGCCATGTGGTCATCCCTAAAGGAAATAAAGATATGACAATTCGCGTATTGAATCCTACCAGTGAAGCGGTGGTAGAAACTATGCAGCCAGCGCCACGGCTGATAAGCCTGGCGGGCAAGACTGTTGGGCTCATCTCCAACGGCAAGGAAGGAACTGCTGGCTTCTTCGCTCATGTCGATAGGCTGCTTCGAGAGCGTTATCAGGTGGCTCAGGTGGTCCTGCGAGTCAAGTCTAATTACAGCGCGCCCGCCGAGGACGAGATCATCGATGAGGCTAGGAATTGGGATCTGGCCATTACCGGCCTCGGAGACTGAGGCAGCTGCTCGTCGTGCAGTTTGCATGACGCAGTGAGTAGTGAACGAGTTGGAACGCCAGCTGTTGGTGTGATGACTAGCAACTTTGTCAGTGCGGCCGAACTTATGGCAAAAGTCTTGGGCATGCCCGGCTATAACTTTGCGATCATCGACCACCCGGTAAGCAGCGCAAGTGATTCGGAACTGGAAGCACGCGCTTTGCAAACCATGGCCGCTATCGATTCACAGATTCTTCTTTGAGCGGTGCTCATTGCTGACTAACAGGTAGGCATAAAGAGTGACTGATACTAGTTTTAAGACCCTTAACTACCGAGTGATCTCGGGCATTGCCCGAATTGAGCTCGACAAGCCCCCTCTCAATCTAATCGACGAAGAATCGGCGCTCGAGTACCACCGCGCATTAGAGAAAGCAGATGCGGATGAAGGCGTGCGGGTAGTAATACTATCTGGAATA
>CALKDE010000263.1 GCA_938082955.1 uncultured Pseudomonadales bacterium | reverse complement strand
ATGAGTATCGAGAGTATTCTCGGCCTGCCGTTTCGTGCGTATGCGCAGTTGGTCATTGGCTTCCTCATTTTTGGTGTTGCACTGCAGCATACCGGCGGTGGGCGTTTCTTTATCAACCTAGCGTTTGCGACGTTTGGTCATGTGCGTGGTGGCTCGGCCAAGGTAGCAATTGTTTCCAGCGGACTGATGGGTTCCATGAGTGGTAGTGTGATTACCAATGTGCTGACGACGGGGCAGATGACGATTCCAGCCATGAAGAAGAATGGCATGGAGAAGGAGTATGCAGCGGGCGTGGAAGCCTGTGCTTCTACCGGAGGAGTGCTGTTACCACCTATTATGGGTTCGACCGCGTTTGTCATGGCGACCTTCCTCAACGTTGCCTATACCACTGTGGCTTTAGCCGCGGCGATTCCTGCCTTGTTGTATTTTTTTGGATTGTTCGTTCAAGTAGATGCCTACGCGGCACGTAAAGGATTGGTTGGTACGCCGCGCGAAGAATTGCCTAGCGTGGGTGAGACGATGAGGCAGGGTTGGTTCTACCTAGCAGCATTCGCGGTATTAATATTTTTGCTCGTCTATCTGCAGCGCGAGGCGGTAGCTCCCTTTTATGCCACGGGCATGCTGCTGGTTCTGAACCAGCTGTTCCCGGCTCATCGCTGGGACATGAAACAGGCAGGTGCATTCCTTGTAGCAACTGGCAAGTTGCTAATGGAATTGCTGACTATCATGGCTGGTGTCGGCCTAATAGTAGGTGCGCTGTCAGTGTCCGGTTTATCGGGAACTTTGGTCAATGACTTGCTGTATCTCGCGGGTGATTCCACGCTACTGCTTCTATTGATGGGCGCATTTACGAGCTTCTTCCTCGGTATCGGCATGACTGTGACGGCAGCCTATATTTTTCTCGCGATTGTACTCGCACCCGCTCTAATTCAGGGTGGGCTCGATCCGATGAGCGTGCATCTATTTATTCTCTACTGGGGAATGCTGTCTTTCATTACACCGCCTGTCGCGCTTGGGGCCTTTGCTGCGGCGAGCATAGCTGGCGCATCGGCACTTTCTACCGGATTCAAGGCGATGCGACTCGGTAGTGTGATCTATTTCATTCCCTTCTTCTTCGTGTTGGAGCCTGCACTGATCATGTCCGGAACCTGGTGGGAGACGCTGTTTGCAACAGCAAAAGTTGCGATAGGCATAGTGCTGATTGCCGGCACTTTGCAGCGTTATTTACTGGGGGTGGGGTTTCTCGATCGCAGTGGAGCGTTAGGCGTGGTTGGTCGTGCATTGGTACTTGTTGGTGGTGGCCTGATCGCCTTACCAACCACGGAAGTTATCGGTATCAATGTTAGTGACGCGACCCTTCTTATTAGTGGCGGTACGATGGCGATAATAGGCGTATTGCTGAGCCGCAGTGCGGTTCCTGATTTAGATGCCCAGGCGCGGTTGGTGTGAGGGGCACAAAGTTGAGCCTAACGTCATGTTAATAGTCGATCCAATCGACGCGCCTTGTGGAGCAACAGTTAGGAACCTTGATCTATCATCGAGAATTTCTGAACAGACCGTGACAAAACTGCGTCAGGCTTGGTTGCAGCACCATGTACTGGTGTTTCCCAATCAAGTGCTTAGCCCCGCCGATATCGAGCGATTTACTCTAAGCTTTGGTAATTTTGGTGATGACCCCTTCTTCAGGCCTATTGAGAAAAACAGTCACATTGCGGCGATAAGTCGTGGCGCCAATGAGACTACTCCTCTTTTTGCTGAGAACTGGCATACGGATTGGAGCTTTCAGGCGAAACCTCCGATTGGCACCTGCCTATACGGCATAAACATTCCTCCTGTTGGAGGCGACACGCTTTTTTCAAACCAGCACAAAGCCTACGACGAATTACCTGCTGCACTTAAGAAAAAAATTGCACACCTAACTGCGATTCATTCTGCTGAGTCTGCCTATTCGCCTGATGGTGTTTATAGTGACAAGCACGAGGAAAATCTCGGGCGTAGCATGAATATAGTTGTATCGGATGAGGCTAAAAAAACACAAAGCCATCCGTTTATTCGGCCGCACACAGAAACTGGTGCGCTGGCTCTTTATTCCACTGCGGGTTATATCCAAGGTTTTTCTGGCATGGAGGTGCAAGAGAGTAAAAAATTATTGCAAGAGCTGCATCAGTATCAGGGCTCACCGCAATTTGTGTATCGCCATAAATGGCAAGCGAATATGTTAGTGATGTGGGATAACCGCAGCGTCTTGCACAAAGCAACCGGTGGTTATGATGGCTATGATCGCCTGCTGCATCGCACTACGATTTCTCAATTCGAATAGGGGGGTAATGCTAATGAAAATTACTGGATTACAGGTTCTATATGGTGTTCTGGCGATCGTCGGGGTATGCGTTACTTGGTACTACAATTTGCAGCCGATGGAGATTAGCTATATTGAAGGTCTGTATGCAAATCCTGCTGCATCTTCTTTTACTAATGATCTGATCGTTGTTGTTTCTGCATTTCTTGTTTGGTCGTTCGTAGAGACAAGGCGCCTAAAGATGTCTTATGTATTATGGGTAGTGGGATTTGTTCTTACATTCGTTATTGCTGCCGCAATGACTGTGCCTTTATTCATGCTGCTGCGAGAGCGCCATTTGACTGCAATGGCGGAATAGTCTCCTGCAGAAGTGTGCTAATTTAACTTCTCTTTATGTGATGTCATTCATGTGCGCGAAGTAACTCTAAAAGTCCACCAATGATCAAAGCGCTCCTGACCTGGGGGCGGTCGCGGCGTAACCATGGTTTCGAGATCTGTTGTTTGTAGCTTAGCTACTCGAGCTCGAAACGCTCTGTCCATAGTTTCAGGATCGATTTCGCGATTCAACAGGACGGGATAGACAAGGCTGCCCAGCCGGAGAACGGCTCGCTCATCGCTGCTTACTCTCGCCGCCCAGTATTTCCGATCACACACTGAACAACTCAGAAACAATTCGCCCTCGGGCGTGGCCATGCAATTAAGATTGATGGAGTGCGGGCGAATGCCCGCCCAAATCTGCAACTGGCACAGGTTCTCTTGATTGGCCGTCGTCGTGTTCCAGTCGTCAACGGGTGTCTCTACCCGTTCACCAAACAACAGCCCGCCAGGAGTCAGCGTGCAGGGACAGATACTAGAGAAGATCATAAATCCGACTACTGTAGTCAGCAGTAGTGCAAACACTACGCCGCTAAGCCAATGTTTCAGGTTTCTATTGCTGCCGGCTACCGTTTCGTTCACCGTTTCGTTCTCCTGTAGTTAACTATCGAGTCTGGGTACACCACGCACTCTGAGCCTAGTTAGAATAAAAGCTATATACTGCTGGTGGTTAATTAATTTTCACTAAACCTATTTGATTCGAGCTGCTCTGATGAATCAGTAGGTTTCCCGCTTCTGTTTTCCATACGTTTCGTACGATACCAACACCCGATGGAATCGCCCAGCTCTGAAATGATTCACTCTCAGGATTAAAGCGCACTAGCGCGTCGGGCCGCATGCCGGATTCGTTGTACCATATAACATCATCAATGACAGCGAGAGCATAAGGATGCGAAGAGGCTCCACTAGGCGAATCCCATTGCTTGATCGCGCCGGTACTAGGGTCGAGCCTGCCTATCTTGCCAAGGGTGGAGTTGACGAACCAAACCCTGCCCTGACTATCTAAATCGAGCCGGCGCACTCGGCTTCTCTCATTCGGTATTTCAAAATACTTTACTGCCATAGTACCTGGATGCATGGCGCCGATCTTGTTCGTGCCGTTGTAGGCGATCCATAGCGTGCCATCTTTTGCCGCCTTGATACCGTAGGGCCGAGGTTCTGTTTCGATTTCCTTTAGCTCGCCAGTAGTAGGATTCAAGCGACCGAGCATGGCTGCTCCTTGGGCGGTGAAGTAAAGATTGCCGTTAGGATGAAACGTGGCCGAGTGGGGGTCGCGAGCCTGGGTCTTGTATTCGGTTACTTCGCCGCTAATTGGGTCGAGTTTGCCTATGCTGGC
>CALKDE010000262.1 GCA_938082955.1 uncultured Pseudomonadales bacterium | reverse complement strand
ACAGCAACACCATACAATGATAAAGACAGTGAGACTTGCCGAGATCGCAAAGATTATATTGAAGAATATGGCGCCCGCCATGCCGATAAGAAAAATTTTACGTCCGCCGATTCTATCGGCTAAGGGGCCATTGATAAATTTCCCGGTGGCATAGGCCATTTCGGATAGAGAGGCTATAAGGCCAAGTTGTGTATTAGAGTAGCCAAATTCCTGTTCAAGCAGAGGAAAGGCGGCGGAGAGATTGCCGCGGCAGAGGTAGTAGCCCACATAGCCAACGAGCATGACCCAGAAGGTGGAGGTTCTCCAGTGTAGCAGCCGGGTATTTTCTTCGGATGAAACGGGGGTCTTCTGATCTCCTTGCACAGTATAGAACATTTACGGGTCCCTGTAGTTCAACAATTAGCGCTAACTTTATGCTCGTTAGAGGTGATCTATACGCATTGTAGCGTGGAGAAATAACAGACTTAGTGGATCGTCTGCTCTGGCTTTGCTAAGTCGTCGCTGTTCGTCGAAGTCACTCGGGGCTCGTCCTGTGACGCATAGCTGCGTGTGATGACTGCATTTTGTAGGTAGTTCCCAAGTTTGCTCAGAAATTCTTCCATGTGAGTTGTTTGATAGTGAGCCTGCAGGCAATCGGCATTTTCCCATTCCTGCAGTAGGACTATCTGATTGGTGTCTGTCATACCTTCGAAGTACTCATAGTTCAGGCAGCCGTGTTCCTTGCGACACAGACGAATCATATCCTTCATCAATTTGAGTGCTTCAGCTTTGGATTCTGCAACTAGATGAAAAGTTGATTGAACCATTATCATGATGTGCTTAATCCTGTTTAAGAGTTTCGTTTACACAATGCTGTGCTGAAGATTTTACTGCACGGAATTGAATCGTCAAATCAGCTGAATTCATTAGCCGTAGCTTTTACCGCTCACACTAAGATGGTGCCGACTGCTGTGTATTCAAGGCTACTTTCGCAGGCGCACGGGAAGCTGTCAAGAATCACGGCCGCAGCTTATCGGCGCTGCCGGTAAGCTGTTGATATTAATTCGATTTAGCGAGCTTACTGTCGAGACTCCAGCCACCGGCGCCAAGGCCTGCTAATACCAGTAAGCCGGCGAAGATGCCCATATTCTTAACGAAGTTCTGCGTCTGGTCGGGGACATTCCAGAAGTCATGCATTACAACATTAATAACGAGAGTCAATCCGGCTAGCACAAATGCTACTGGCTTCACCTGATAGCCCACAATCACGGCGATGCCGCCAAATAGTTGAATCAGAATGGTCAAAATCAAGAAGAATGAGATAAACACCATGCCTTGTTCGGCCATGGAAGCAGAGGTCCCCTCCATATTTGTAATCTTTAGCAACGCCCCGGGACCGGAAAAGTAGAGTCCGAGAATCACGCGGCCGCCGGTGGAACAAAGGAGTTCGAAATTTTTAAGCATTGGGTATCCCCGTTGGGCCTGTAGTGAATTTTCTATGGATATCTATTGCTCTTGCTCAGTCTTCCCACCAGGGATAGAAAGGTGGCATGTCCTGGGATGCCTTTTCAACATACTCAGGCTCTCTCTTTTCCAAGAAAGCCTTTACGCCTTCCCTGCCACTTCCTTGGCTTGCATAGAATATCGCTAAAGAGTCTATTTGATGCGCCGCCAGCGGATGATCTTGAGCCGCATTACGATACATCATCTGTCGCGTTAGAGCGATAGACACGGGGCTGTGTTGTGCTATTCGCTTAGCCAGTGCGTAGGCTTTTTCCAATAGTGATTCCTTTGGTTCGATGGAATTGGCGAAGCCGCGTGCCTTTAATTCTTCGGCTAGAATTAGGTCGCCGCTATAAACCCATTCTAACGCCGTGCCCATGCTGACGATGCGAGGGAGGAACCAGGTGGAACAGGCCTCCGGTGTAATGCCTATTTTGTTGAACACGAAACCTACGCGTGCATTCTCGGAAACGAGACGGATGTCCATTGCGCAGGTCATGGTTGCCCCGATGCCCACGGCTGCACCGTGGATAGCAGCAATGATCGGTTTCTTGCAGTCGTAGATCGCGAGGGTAAGCCGGCCGCCTGTGTCGCGGACGCCGGCAATGATATCGGGATCATCCAGCTTAGTTTGCATATCACGAAGACTTGGCTGCAAAGCTTCATTCAGCCCAAATACATTTCCCTGGCTGCCCAGGTCCATGCCAGCACAGAATGCTTTGCCAGCTCCAGTGACAACGATGGCTCGAACCTCATCGTCTTCGCTGGCGCAATTCACGGCGTCGATCAGCTCGTTCGCCATTTCAACGGTGAAGGCATTCATGTGCTCGGGACGATTGAGCGTGATGGTTAGGATAGTGTTTTCGATCTGATAGAGAATTGCGTTATAGGCCATTGAGAGTTCCAACTAGTAGCGATTGGGTGGTGGCCTATAATACAGCGAAGCTATGGCTTATGCAGGAGTCTCTTGCTCTTGCTGCATTCTGGTGAGGCGTATTTCGCCTTCGTGAAGCGTTTATTGCAGATCTCTTTTTCACCTGGTGATCGCAAAAATCAGAAACTATGCCTTAAAAATTTGCCTGCGTTAGTGCCCTGCAGTGAGAGCCTTAAGTGCCGTCGTTAGCGGCCATATACCCCATAACAAGCCTAAGTAGGCCCGGAATTTGTCTACTGCTCGCCTAGTTCACCAGCGGGGCAACACTGGCGACCATTGAGGCGAGGCGTAGTTAGATCGTTAGATTTTGATTATCCATCTATCCATCTATACGTTCTCTCTAGATGGCTTTTGCCGCGCGAAGTTGTTCAATTTCGTTCTCACTGTAGCCCCAATCTGCCAAAATCTGCTCGCTATGCTCGCCGACCATAGCCGCTGAAGACTTAATCTGCGACTGCGTGCGGCTAAATCTTGGCGCCGGTGCGGGCTGAGTCACACCATCGAATTCCACATAGGTATCTCTGGCAACGTTGTGTGGGTGACTTGGCGCTTCACCGAGATCAAGTACTGGCGCGAAGCAGACATCCGTGCCTTCCATTAAATCGCTCCATTCGGATCGTGTCTTTGTCAGGAACAGCTTCACGAGTTTCTCTTTTAATTGTGGCCATGCATGCTGATCCTGCTGCGCCAGAAATTCCTTGTCTTTTATCTCACACTTCTCGAGAAGCAGAGCATAGAACTGTGGTTCGATGGAGCCAATGGAAATATATTTGCCATCACTGCATTCATAGCTACCGTAGTAGTGAGCACCGCCATCCAATTTATTGGCCTGTCTGTCGGTAGTCCACATATTCATCGCCATTAACCCGAAGAAGGGGCTTAACAAACTCGCAGTGCCATCGGTCATGGCGGCATCGATAATCTGCCCCAGCCCTGAGCTGGTTCTTTCATGTAGTGCGGCCAGGATGCCCGTTAGTAAGTACATGGCACCACCGCCAAAGTCACCTACCAAATTGAGTGGCGGGGCGGGGGGTCTATCAGAATAGCCCATTGCGCCTAGCGCTCCTGCTATCGATATATAGTTTATATCGTGTCCAGCAGTCTGTGCTAAAGGTCCAGATTGACCCCAGCCAGTCATGCGGCCGAAAATGAGTTTTGGGTTGCGTGCGAGACAGACATCCGGTCCTAGGCCCAGGCGCTCCATCACCCCTGGCCTGAATCCCTCGATTAGCGCATCAGCGTTTTCTACCAGCCGCAGTACTGTCTCAACAGCGGCTGGATTTTTGAGGTCTAGTGCGATCGAGCGGCGCCCTCGATTTAGCACGTTCGCCCTGTGCCCTGTGCCTTTCTGGTTCAGTCTGTCGATGCGAACCACCTCAGCACCCATGTCGGCCAACATCATGGCGCAGAAGGGCCCTGGGCCAATCCCAGCCATCTCCAGTACTTTTAATCCCTGTAGCGGTCCCATTCTAATTCCTGTTATTAAATTCAAGGGACCCGAATCATAGGGGATTGTGCAGCGGAAATAAAACCAATGAGGGAAAAGTCTCGTAATCTTAGCCTGTAAACCCTGTTTCATTAGCTGTTTCACTTTTGCAATGGATACATTATCCTTTTGCATCCCCTATTTAACAGAAAATTACGAACTCACGGCGCTAAGCACTATGGAATTACAAAACAAAACAGCATTTATCACCGGTGGAGCATCAGGCTTGGGCCTAGCCACCGCACGAAATTTTATTGCGGCAGGCGCGAAGGTCATGTTGTTCGACCTAAACGAGGAGATGTTACAAAAGGCTGCCGCCGAACTGGGTGATAACGCTATCTATCATGCAGGTGATGTTGCGGATGAAGTGTCGGTAGCGGCGGCACTCGAAATGACTAAAGAAAAATTTGGCACGGTACACATCAATGTAAACTCCGCAGGAATCGGTGGAGCTGCGCGCACCGTTGGAAGGAATGGCCCGATGCCGTTACAAAAATTCGAGCACATCGTGAGAGTCAACCTGATCGGCACCTTCAATGTGCTGCGTCTGTGCGCTGAAGTGATGCAGCTTAACGATCCGGTGACAGCAGACAATGAGCGTGGAGTCATCATCAATGTGGCTTCCATCGCTGCGTTCGATGGTCAGACTGGCCAGGCAGGTTATGCGGCATCCAAGGGAGGCATCGTGTCGATGACATTACCGATTGCCCGAGATCTAGCGAAGCGAGGCATTCGAGTCAATACGATCGCGCCAGGAGTATTTGAGACGCCATTGCTGGCATCAGCTCCAGACGAGGTACGAGACCCACTCATAGCTATAACTCAATTTCCAAAGCGTCTTGGTAACCCTGAAGAGTTTGCAGATCAGGTGGCGCATATCGTGAGTTGTTCATATCTTAATGGTGAAACAATTAGGCTAGATGCGGGCATTCGTATGCCGGCACTTTGACAGTTACTTTTTAAATAAGATTTTTAGTTATCTAACTAATTCAATAATTGCCAGGGGGCAAAAAAATGGCTGATGCATATATAGTCGGAGCAGTGCGTACTGCAACAGGAAAGAAGAAAGGTAGATTGAGTGCTATCCACCCTGTGGATCTGGGCGCAATCGTAGTTGATGAATTGGTCGATAGAACGGGTATTCCTACCGATGCTGTGGACGATGTGATATTCGGTGTCGTAGTGCAGATCGGCTCACAGGCGGGCAATCTAGGTCGCAATGTATCTATGTCGTCCAAGCTCGATCTAGCTGTGCCGGGAACAACGGTAGACCGTCAATGTGGCTCGTCGTTACAGGCCATTCAGTTTGGTGCGCAGGCTGTCATGTCGGGCACTCAGGACGTTATTATTTCCGGCGGCGTAGAGGCGATGAGCACAGTAGAAATTGGTTCCAATATACGGGATGGCCTACCGAATGGCCGCGGCATTCCTAAGGGTGAACGTTTGGAGCTTCAGTATCCTGGGATTCAATTTAGTCAGTTTGATGGCGCAGAGTTATTGGCGGAAAAGTATGAGATTACTCGTGCCGATCTCGACGCCTTTGGACTATTGAGTCATCAGCGTGCAAAAGCGGCTACTGATAATGGCTACTTCAAAGAAGAGGTTGTTCCGCTAAATATTAAGTTAGAAGATGGTTCGGCTGACGTGCATCTAGTCGATGAAGGTATTCGTGGCGGCGCAACTTTAGAGGGCATGCAATCTTTAAAAACCCTACGAGAAGGCGGAGTGATAACAGCCGGTACGGCGAGCCAGATTAGTGATGGTTCAGCAGCTGTCATGATCGCAAATGAGATGGCGGTAGCGAAATACAAACTACCGGTGCGCGCGAAGATCCACTCGTTGGCGGTAGTTGGCTCAGATCCGGTGATCATGCTGGAAGGCCCTATCCCAGCGACACACAAAGTACTACAAAAGGCAGGGCTCACTATCGATGATATCGATCTGTACGAGGTCAATGAGGCGTTCGGGTCGGTGCCTCTAGCGTGGGCAAAGGCGGTGGGAGCGGACCTAGACAAGTTAAATGTAAATGGAGGCGCACAGGCTTTAGGGCATCCGCTAGGCGGTACTGGAGCGAAGCTCATGACCACGTTAGTACATGAGTTAGAGCGGCAGAAGAAGCGCTATGGTTTGCTTGCTATCTGCGAGGGTGGCGGCACTGCAAACGCCATGATCATCGAACGTATGGATTCGGTTACAGCCTAAGAGGAAATGCCATGATTGATTCCTACAATTCCCCTTGGATGGATGAAGAGTTGCATATTATGCGCGACGCAGTCGCTAAATTCTTGCAGAAAGAATTTGTACCGAAGATGGACAAGTGGGAGAAGCAAGGCTTCGTTGATAGGGATGCTTGGCTTATTGCTGGAAAGGCCGGTCTACTTTGTGCATCAATACCAGAAGAATACGGCGGCGGAGGCGGCAACTTCAAGCACGAGATGGTATTGGTCGAAGAGCTTAGCTACGCCAACGTCACTGGGTTTGGAAACGGCGTGCATTCTGGCATTGTTGCCCATTACATTAATTCTTACGGCAGTGAAGAGCAGAAGAGGAAGTGGTTGCCGCTAATGGCGAGCGGAGAGATCGTCTCTGCCATCGCTATGACCGAGCCAGGCACT
>CALKDE010000261.1 GCA_938082955.1 uncultured Pseudomonadales bacterium | reverse complement strand
GCGCATGAGAATTTGTCCATCGATGGTGGTGGCTATCTCACCTATCTCGCACCTACTCGCGTCAACTTAAGTTTGATTCAAGAGCGCTGGCCAGACATCGAATTTCGCGCGACTAGAGAACACTGATGGAGTTTTTCTAGTCAGTCTCTTACATTCAGTTAATAAGCCCTAGTCGATAAATAAGTGTTAGTAAGCAAGTCCAAAATCTATGTCTAAGTGCCACATGCAGTTTGAAATCAAAGCAACCGACGGTAAAGCCCGCACCGGTGCTATGCAGTTCCCTCGCGGCGAAGTCGCTACACCTGCATTCATGCCAGTAGGTACCTATGGCAGCGTAAAAGGCTTGAACCCGCAGCAAATTCGCGCCACGGGTGCCGAGATCATCCTCGGCAATACCTTTCACCTGATGCTCAGGCCCGGCACGACAGTCATCATGAAGCATGGTGATCTGCATGACTTCACTGGGTGGGCGCGACCGATGTTGACCGACTCAGGAGGCTTTCAGGTATTTAGTCTCGGCGAGATGCGCAAGATCACAGAGCAGGGGGTTAAATTCAAGTCGCCTATCGATGGTGCCGAGATTTTTCTTGGTCCAGAAAACGCCATCGAAATTCAGCATCAACTCGGGTCTGACATAATAATGGTGTTTGATGAATGCACGCCTTACCCAGCCACCGAAGCCGAGGCTAGAGATTCAATGCAGCTTTCGCTGCGTTGGGCGCAGCGCTGTGTGCAAGCTCATGGCGATAACAAGGCAGCTCTATTTGGTATCGTACAGGGCGGCATG
Source organism: uncultured Pseudomonadales bacterium (assembly GCA_938082955.1). Classification (GTDB taxonomy): domain Bacteria; phylum Pseudomonadota; class Gammaproteobacteria; order Pseudomonadales; family Pseudohongiellaceae; genus UBA9145. Next base: position 10,522 of record CALKDE010000261.1, on the reverse strand, counting down.
TTCGAAGGGCTGCGAGAGGAGTCCTTGGCAGGCTTACTGGAGCTTGGCTTCGATGGTTATGCCCTCGGTGGGCTTTCAGTCGGCGAACCGAAAGAAGAGATGAAGGCGGTTGTCGAGTTTTGCGCGGAGAAATTACCAACAGAGAAACCGCGCTACCTGATGGGAGTTGGCACGCCAGCTGATATCGTGCACGCAGTCAGTCAGGGTATCGATATGTTTGATTGCGTAATGCCTACAAGAAACGCGCGTAATGCGCATTTATTTACGTCCAAAGGCCTGCTAAGGCTGCGCAATAGTCGCTTCCGCAATGATACCGGCCCGCTCGATGAAGGGTGCGATTGCTACACCTGTCAGAATTTCAGTCGGGCCTACCTGCATCACCTAGATAAATGCCGTGAAATGCTGGGTGCGCAGCTGAATACAATCCATAATTTGCACTATTATCAGACACTGATGGTGAGTTTGCGTGAGGCTATAGAACAGGGTAAGTTGAGCGCTTTTGTCAGCCGTTTCCAGGAAGATCAGCAAAAATTGTCCTAATATTTTCCTTGATTTAAGCGCTAGGTACTTGAAAATAAAACAATAATCCCAAGTTAGAGTGGGTGCGCTACGCTAGCAGGCCTGGGGTTTTTGCACAGCATGTATTTGAAAAGAAGAATCGGCGTTCGCAGGTAATCTACAGCGAACGCAATAATCGATATAAGAACTGCATTGAAGTCGGTACAATCAGCGTCTTTTCTGTCTGAGCAGAACATCTAACTCCCTGAGAGAGTCATTTATGAATTTAATTTTCCCCACAGCCTATGCACAAGAAGCATTGGAACAGCCCTCGATGACTTATAACTTGATCCTATTCGGCGGTATGTTCGTGCTGTTCTATTTGATCTTGTGGCGCCCGCAGTCCAAACGTGCCAAAGAACATAAAGAGTTGATTACCAGCGTCTCCAAGGGAGACGAAATAATGACATCCGGTGGACTGATGGGCAAGGTTACCAATGTAAACGATGACTATATAGCCGTTGAAGTTGCGGAAAATGTAGTACTAAAGTTGCAAAAATCTTCAGTCGCCGCGGTTCTGCCGAAGGGCACAATTAGTCAGATCTAGTTGCGTCGGAATTTAGTCGCACGCGTTTATTCACCGACGATAAAGAGCTAGCTGGTAGCACAATATGTTAAACAAATACCCGGCCTGGAAAAACATCCTCATTCTTATAGTGGTTATCTTGGGATTTTTGTATTCCTTGCCGAACCTCTATCCCGACGATCCCGCCTTGCAGATTTCTCATGAGCTCACCGAGTTGAGCCAGGGGGATATGCCAGTCATTACGTCAGCATTAGAAGCGGCGGAGGTCGATTTCTTCGGTGAGGAAATAGACACAGAGAGCATTCGGATTCGCCTAAACACTCTCGATGATCAACTGCGTGCGAAGACGGCTATAGAAGATGCCTTAGGTGAGAGCTATATCGTTGCCCTGAATCTTGCCCCCACTACTCCAGGTTGGTTGCAGGCCATAGGCGCAGGTAAAATGAATCTTGGCTTGGACTTGCAAGGTGGCGTGCACTTTCTGATGGAAGTGGACATGGACGCGGCGATAATACGTCGCATGGAAGACAATCTAAGCAATGTAAGAACCATATTAAGAGAGCAAAGAATTCGCAGTCGTGGCTTGAATCTGATGTCGAACTCACACTTAGAAGTGCGTTTCGCAAATGATGAAGATCGTAGCCAAGCCAGATCGGAAATGGTAACTATCTTTCCGGAATTACAAATGCAGAGCCGCGAAGCAGAAGGCGTATTCATTCTCGATATGCGGATGACACCCGCTACCGCGCTGCAAATTCAAACTGATACCCTGCAAGCAAATAGAACGACATTGCTGAATCGTGTCGACACACTCGGTGTGTCGGAGCCAACTGTGCAGCAGCAGGGCTCGGATCGAATCGTGGTCGAGCTGCCGGGCATGCAAGACCCTGCGCAAGCCATTCGAATTCTGCAGCGAATAGCCACATTGGAAATTCATCTTGAGTCTGAATTAGGCGCGTCTAGCCTCAGCTACGAGACCTATGACTACGAAGGTATACCAGTTAATGTCGACAACAGTGTGGTCCTGCAGGGCGACAGTATAAGCAATGCGGTTTATCAGCTCGATCAGAACAGTCAGCCTTCGGTGGTTTTGAGTCTCGATGCGCAGGGTGGCAATCAGATGAACCGTGCGACTCGCGACAATGTGGGCCGGCGCATGGATATACTCTTAATCGAGACTAAATCGCGGACCATCACAAGCATCAATGAAGACGGCGAAGAAGTCGAAGATATTGAGTTCTATGAAGAGAAAGAACTCATCATGCACGCGACTATTCAACAGGCTTTGGGTCGTCAATTTAGCATCACCGGGCTGACCCCGCGCGAGGCAAGCGACTTAGCTCCGCTTATTCGCTCGGGATCGTTAGCAGCTCCTATGACGATTGTTGAGCAATCAGTTATTGGGCCGTCAATGGGACAGGAAAATCTCGACCAGGGCTTGTTGGGCGTGCAAGTGGCTTCCGGTCTCGTCGTGCTTTTTATGCTGTTTTATTACCGTACTTTTGGCATGGCTGCAAATGCTGCGCTTATCATGAATATTCTGATGATTGTAGCGGTGATGTCTTCGATAATTCCGGCGACACTGACGCTGCCGGGTATCGTTGGTATCGTGCTTACGGTGGGCATGGCGGTTGATGCGAATGTGCTCATCTTCACGAGAATTCGCGAGGAGTTGGGGGCTGGTGCACCGCCGCAACAGGCCATCGACGCGGGATATAACCGTGCATTCACGACTATTATCGATGCGAACTTGACTACCTTTTTAGTGGCAGCGGTACTCTATACTATCGGTACTGGCCCTGTGCGCGGCTTTGCAATCACCTTGATGATTGGCATTATCACGTCTATGTTCACTGCCATCATCGGCACGCGAGCAATTGTAAATTTGGTCTATGGCGGCAAGTCAGGAAAGACGCTCTCCATAGGCAGTTACAGGAAAAATATTAAGCAAGACGGTCTGAATATAGCGGCGGGAAAATAGATAAATATGTTACTACCTGAAAAACAAATCGATTTTATGGGTGTGCGCAAGATTGCGGGCATAGGATCTATTGTTCTGATAATTGTTTCCATTGTATCGCTGGCGTTCAACTCGTTGGAGTTTGGCCTGGATTTCACCTCCGGCACATCGGTTCGCTTGAGCTACTCTGAGGCAGTTGTCGTGGCAGATGTTAATCAGACGCTTATTGAAAATGGCTATGAAGACGCGGTAGTTGTAACTTTCGGCTCCGATCGCGACATCCGAATTCTTCTGCCGGTAGATGAAACTGTTGCAGTAGGCGAGCAGGCTGCACAGGCAGTTATCGTTGGAGAGTCTATTGCCGAAATGCTACAGAGCAGCAGTGGAAGTGAGATCACGCTGTTAGGCTCCGACTATGTGAGCGCCAAAGTTGGTGGGGAATTGGTTGAGTCGGGCGGCATCGGCATGCTGGTGGCCCTGGCTATTATCATGGTGTACATCGCCATGCGCTTCCAGTTTAAGTTCTCGGTAGGTGCTGTGGTGGCCCTTGCGCATGATCTTATTATAACCCTAGGGATTTTTTCCCTATTTCGAATCGAGTTCAATCTGAATACATTGGCTGCACTGTTGGCAATCATTGGGTATTCATTGAACGATACCATCGTGGTATCGGATCGTATTCGCGAAAATTTCCGCCGCCTGCGTAAGGGCACGCCGCTTGAGATGGTTAATATTTCTCTCAATCAAACACTGTCACGTACCTTGATTACTTCATTAACTACGCTACTGGTGCTCTTCTCTATCCTTTTTATCGGTGGCGAATCTACTCAGGGATTTGCAGTGGCGCTTATCATCGGTGTGGTGATCGGCACTTATTCTTCAATCTATATTGCCTCGAATGTCATTCTGTACATGAACGTGACTCGTGAAGACTTGATGTTGCCCGTAAAGGAAGGCGCTGAGTTGGACGATATTCCCTAGTAAGAGTGCGTAACACGTCGGTATCTTCCCGAGTTGGGCGAGTCCTGCTACAAATAGCACTTGGCGATCACTTGCATAATTGCTATGTTTTGGTCCGTCAAAATCTAATGTGCATGTAGGACGTTTATAGAGGGCGGTTCAGTTTGATTCACTCGCGGCAACAATCTCAGCGCATTAAGCAGGCTCTCTTTAGTAGGCGCCTCACGTTTTCAGTGCTATTGCTGCAATTCTCTTTGTTTCTACCTCTCAAATCGCTCGCTCAAGATCCCAGCTTATTCCCTAGACCTGCCGAATTGGAGCCCGCCATAAGCTTCTGGGTTCGCGTGTATACCGAAGTCGACACGCAAAGTGGCTTCCTGCACGACTCACAGCATCTAGATGTTATCTATACTGATCTGCGCTTAAATCGCAGCGCGATAGAGGCTAGACGTAGCCAAATCCAAGAAGACTTGCGAGTGCTGGCAACCGGTGAGCGTGATCAGCTTACAGATTCACAGCGTGAGATCCTTGCGCTTTGGCCAATTGATGTGAGTAGCCAGACCCTGCGCGCGGCGGCTTCCAATGTTCGCTGGCAGTTGGGTCAGTCAGATAGGTTCCTTGGCGGATTGCAAAGGTCGGGTGCCTACCGGCAACACATAAACAATGTGATACAAGAAAAAGGTCTTCCAGCGGAGCTTGGAGTGCTTCCTCACGTCGAGTCGTCATTCAATCCCGGTGCTTTTTCTAGTGCATCGGCTGCAGGCATGTGGCAGTTCACTCGTGCCACCGGTCAACGCTTCATGCGCATCGATCACATAGTCGATGAGCGAATGGATCCTTATACAGCGACCAGCGCGGCGATGAGCCTGCTTGAATACAACTACAGCGTGCTCGGGACCTGGCCTCTGGCGCTAACTGCCTATAACCACGGAGCTGGTGGAATCGCCAGAGCCGTAAGGGAAACGGAAACTACCGATATCGAAAAGATTGTCGCGAACTATAAGGGGCGATCATTTGGTTTCGCATCGCGGAATTTTTATGCACAATTTCTTGCTGTCAATGAGGTAGAAAAAAATGCCGAGGAACATTTCGGCGCTGTGCGTTTTAATTCCGCGCCAAATTTTAGAGAGGTCGAGACAGACGCATTCATCGATGCTGAAGTATTTGCGAGTTCTGTTGGTATCAGTTTGGAGCAACTACGCGCTGACAATCGAGCGCTGCGCCCTGTCGTGTGGGAGGGCAATAAGAGAATTCCTGCGGGTTTTAGAATCAAGGTGCGCGAAGAGGTTGTTGCTTCGGGAGATATCTTGGCGATGGTACTTGCCGATTTTAAATTCCCAGTACAGACCCCTGATATAGCCTATGTGGTTGAACGCGGCGACAGTCTCTCGGTTATCGCTAGGCGCTTTAATACGTCTGTGACTAGGCTTGCCTCATTGAACCAACTGCAAAGCCGGAACAGAATTCAAATCGGCCAGCGCCTATTACTTCCTCAGGATAATAGCCAACAGGCTTCGACTGTAGCTGTTGTTGCCGAAGAGGGATCGTACACAGTTCGCAGAGGCGATACCGTTTCACTAATTGCTGCCCGCTACGGCGTTACTGAACAAGCACTTTTGGGTGTGAATGGGATTCAAGATCCACATAGAATTTATCCAGGACAGCAATTAACGATGCCTGGTCAGGGCGATGCCGGGGTTCAGTTAGCAGGGATAGACGCGACCATCGCTGCAACTCAGACGATCCAGGCTCAACTTGCAGAAGAAGTCGTGGCTTTTACCGAACCGGTCAGTGATACGCCGGCATCAACGCCAGAAGAAGTAGAACCGCTTACCTTAGTGCGCCTGCCTCCTGCGGCAGTCTTGCCGGACAATCAAGAACTGGACGCCCCAGTTACCGACGAAGAGAGCACGGCCGAGGCATTGGATCCTGTGGTAGATTTTAGTGAGAGTAATGAACAACTCGTCGAGAGCTTGTCTGCTGACCCTTCAGATTACACTGTAGCGGGTAACAATACTGTAGAAGTTCAGGCATCAGAAACACTAGGGCATTTCGCCGATTGGCTGGATATTCGTGCTTGGGATGTGCGTAGGTTAAACAATATGGCATTTCGCGACCCAGTTATCGTGGGCAAGCGCCTGACTCTGGATTTCTCGAGGGTGGATATTGCGGAGTTCGAGCTTAAGCGTCGAGAATTTCATTCGACTTTGCAGCAGGAATTCTTTAGTAACTACCGCATTCAGGGTGTCGAGCAATATGAGATCAAGCGAAACGACAATATCGGCGCCATCGCGAGGAATCGTTATTCAACTCCTATCTGGTTGGTGCGGCAGTACAATCCCGAGTTGGATTTCAATCGCATACAAATCGGCCAGAAAATCGCCTTCCCACTCGTTGAGCAGGCAGAGTAATCGTGCTACTTCTTCTTTGTTCGAAAAAGCCTTTCCAAAAGCTCCGCATACTTGGGTCGAAGTGCCTTGTGAGAAAAGCCATCTAAGGTGACCCTTGGCAGCGCTATATTATTTGCTAGCATTGTTTGCCAAATCTCAAGGTGCTTGAGAATTTCCGCGCAATTCGCTTCGTCCTCGCTGCTTTCATTGATGCCTTTATTGAAAGTATAGAGAAACTTACTATCTATGTATTCGGGATAGACCAGCGCGTTAGGTACAACAGGCGTGCAGCCTAGCGTGCAGGCTTCCTGTATGGCAAGACCCTGGAAATCATGCAGTGCGGTGGAAAGTACGACTTCACATTGCTTAAGCACAGATATATACCTCTCACGCTTCTCGACAAAACCGAAGCTACCCTGATCGATCGAAAGGTCCGCAGCATGCTGCTCTAGTAGTATTGCAATCCTCTCAAATTCTGCAGGGGACGATCTGAATTGTTGTCCGACTACATGGAGCCTGATTGGTAATCGTTGTGTAAGGATTGCCTGCGCTAAACACAGTAAAAGTCTCGGTCCCTTGTCATACTCCCAACGATGATTCCAGACCACATCGAGAATTTGCTTGGGCCTTTCTAGCATTGCAGACGTTACTGGCTCGAATGGGAACTCTTCTAATGGAACCGGGATGACGTCGCTCTTCTCAATTCTCTCAAGCAGTTCCGGAGGAAGTTGGTCTGGTAATTTTTTCAGTAATTCTCTGGTCCCTTGCAAAAAAGTGGATCGGTTGTAATGACTGTTGAAGACGATGGCATCCGCACAGAGGGCCGAATAGAGCGGGACTAACTGTGGCTCTACGTTGTTGCTTCTTTGCTTGCTGCCTATCGGGTAAACGAACTGATTCTCATGAAAATAGAGCAAGGTGGGTAACTGCGCGATGCGGGGGATGAACCCACGAAGACTTGCCAGATCAACCATCGAGGTAGCAATGAGTAAATCGTAGTCTTGATTGAGCAGGTCTTTTTCGTTTAAAGCCCATTGCAAGCTATTGCCTCTTATCCGCCAGTTGAAATGGCGCGGCGGCAGTACGAGTTGAGTCCAAGTGTGCTCGGGAAACATCTCGAGAAGTCTGCCGCGCCACATTTTGTGACTCATGGCGTCATAAGCGGAGAGCAGTAAAATTCGGTAATTCATCAAAGGTTCTTTCATTGCAAATCAATCGGGGAATAATTCTGGCATAATTCAGCGCCTCAGCTTAGCGTGCGTGATCGAATAAGTCAGCAGCGACGCTGGAGCCATTTAACAATTAGTCACGGACAGTGACTGCGGGGGAACAATGACAATTAAACTGCACGGTATGACCTATAGTAACTATTACAATATGGTTAAGGCCATCATGATAGAAAAGGGAATGGATTTCGAGGAAGTTCATGTGTTGCCAAATCAGAAGCCTGCGTTCTTGCTTAAGAGTCCGATGGGTAAAGTGCCCTTTTTGGAAACCCAGGACGGCTTGCTAAGTGAAACCGGCGTCATGATCGACTATATCGATAGTCTGAAAATTGGCCCTTCACTCTATCCAGAGGATCTCTTTGCCCAAGCAAAGGTCAAGGAGTTGATAAGGCATCTTGAACTTTATATCGAATTGCCAGCGCGACGCTTGTATGGCGATGTGTTCTTCGGCAATCCGGCGACGGCTGAACTCAAAGGACAGGTTAAGCTGCAGCTAGAAAAAGGATTCGCTTCATTGCAACACTTGGCGGGTTTTGACCCCTACTTGGCGGGGAAAGAGATGAGTTACGCGGATTTTTACTACAGATTTAGCGTAAGTCTAGCAACCATAGTGTGCAAGAAGGCGCTAAATTGGAACGCGTTGAGTGAGCAGCCAAACATTCAGGCGCTAATGGATCTGATGGATGAGCGTGAATCTATTCAGAAGGTTCAGGCAGATCAGGCGCGAGACGCCTGATCTTGTCTGAGTAGACATTAACCCTAGCGATGCGGCGTTCTTTCGAGAATGCCTGCATTACTACCCATATCGAGAATGGTCTCGATATTTGCTTCGATATCCTCGACTGATGCGCCTAGACCAAGGTTGACGCCAACATTTTCTCTAACGTCAGCAGAATAGTAGCGTCCGCCAGCAGCCTGAATGATGCGGCCATTGGGCGCTTTTTCCGAGCAGAGATAAACCACGGCTGGTGTAACGAGTTCAGGAGCTAGTTTCTCGGCGCTGCCCTCAAAGCCTGGCAGTTCGACTGTCATTCTCGTGGCGGCGATGGGTGCTATTGCATTAGTGAAGACGTTGTACTTGGCGCCTTCGAAACGCAGTGTATTCATAAATCCAACTAAACCTAGCTTTGCAGCACCGTAGTTGGCCTGACCGAAATTCCCAAACAGACCCGAAGTGGACGTGGTCATAATGATGCGACCGTACTTCTGTTCGACCATGATGGGCCAAACACACTTCGTTGCATTGAGACTGCCGGTAAGATGAACATCAATAACTGCATGCCAGTTCTCTAGCTCTAGCTTTGAGAAAGTTTTGTCTCTTAGGATGCCGGCATTGTTAACCAAAATATCGATGCGGCCCCATTTTGCTATGGTTTCATCAACCATCGCCTGAACTGCTTCGAAATCAGTAACCGACGCATCGCTGGACATTGCTGTGCCGCCGTTATCGCGAATTTCCTGTGCTACCTGTTCGGCGGCGGTGGCTGAGCCGCCGCTGCCGTCTACCGAACCCCCTAGATCATTGACTACTACTTTTGCGCCGCGTCGACCCAGTTCTAAGGCGTGCTGCTTGCCTAATCCGCCACCAGCACCTGTTACTATCGCTACTTGACCTTCGAAATTGATTTTCATACTGCTTCTCCTGCTATTGCTGAATCGACTATGCCTGCCCATTTCTCATAGGTTCCATCAGCAGGCTCTTTCAAATGTGGGCAGGATTCTATGCTGATGGCGCGTCTGCTGCAATGCGTGTGATGCTACATGCTAAAAAAAGCTGGAAGTAATACGCTGGCGTCATTGCTATGATAACGCTATCGGTTAGTCTGCTTGGGGCAACCTTTACTCAGCAAAGCAAGGTGGTAGAGAAGGACTATGACAGATATCAAACCCGTACCGGCAGCAACCGTGGTAGTCATTCGGGAGACGGCTAACAAGACGGATCTTGAGGTATTATTACTTAAGCGAAACTCTAAACTGGTCTTCCATGGAGGCCATTGGGTATTCCCCGGGGGGCGCGTTGACGCGGCAGACTTCGCGCTAGACGGGCAAGGATTGGAGTATAAGGCCGCACTGCGTGCGGCAGTGCGGGAGACGAAAGAGGAGGCAGGTATCGATATCGATATCGATCAATTGGTTCATACGGCCCACTGGACTACTCCTCCCAAACTGCCTAGGCGTTTCTGCACCTGGTTCTTCCTCTGCCCGCTTAAGGAACCGGCTACTGTGGTGGTAGACAACGATGAAATTCTGGAGCATCGCTGGATTACGCCACGTGAAGCCCTGGCCGATGCGGCGGTTGATAAATGGGTTTTACCACGGCCAACGATGGTGACGCTGCGGGATATCGAGATGCATCGCTCTCTAGACGCACTGCTCGAAGATGCCAATCAACGAGATATTCGTGTGTTTCCTAAGGATTCAACCTATTACCGTCCGCAGGAAATGGGCTGCTAAGCTCCTGGTAACAAGCCTAGCCTGCTTTTATATAGGGCAATATCTGGCCCAAAACTGGGCAATTCACGGCTGCATTCGGCCAATTGTCACACTGGCTGATTTTGCTGGTTCTTTGTCGGTAATTCCGCCCATAAGCCCTTGCAATTCCGGGCGGGTTAATGGGATAGTTAAGTCGTACGAACGCAACAATCTGTCAGTGTTCGGGTCAGTAAAACTGTGGCTTTTCGTCTTTTTCACGCCAGATTTCAATGACCGAGTCGCTTTCGGATGTCGCCGAGCGAGGAGCAACAAGTACTAAATAAGTCTTCCTATTCACTGTAGCCAGAAGAGCCTTTATGTCGTCTCCCACATTCGAAAGTCTTCGCGAAACCCTGAAGAACCTTCGTCGTCGTCGCAGCAACCTGTTCATTGTGAAGCAGGTGAGCTATTTCGTTATCGCCTTTTTCGT
>CALKDE010000260.1 GCA_938082955.1 uncultured Pseudomonadales bacterium | reverse complement strand
GAAGTGTTGAAGTCGCCGGACATACCTTCGATGCTTATTGAAACTGGTTATTTGACGAACCCTGATGAAGCCAGAAGGCTTAACACGTCTGCCTTCCAGCAGAAGCTTGCGCGCGGGATCGCGCAGGGTGTGATGAATTATTTCTACGAGGCGCCGCCGGAAGGATCTCTTGTCGCCTGGCAGAAGGTCAACGGTATTGTTCCCATGCCTGGTATTTACACGGTGAAGCGCGGCGATAGCCTTTCGGTCATCGCGCAGCGCTACAACGTGAGTTTGGCGGAATTGAAATCGCTGAATAGTCTCTCCTCGAACACGATTCACGTAGCTCAGGAGCTTACCATTCCGGGAATCGGCGCAGGGGAGCCGGAAGAGCACACGGTTCGTCGCGGGGAAACGCTCTCCGAAATCGCGCAGCAGTATCAAGTTAGTCTGGGCAGTTTGCGCCAGGTAAACAGCATCACTAACGATCGCATCATAGTCGGGCAGATTCTAAAAATACCCGCACCCTAGCTCTAGTTTGCTTAGCTTCTTCTGTGTTGGTTCCGGTAGTTTTGCCCGTAGTTGGTGCTACAATGCCAGCCCTATTCCCTTTACTGCTACTAGCCAATGTCACGCATCAATCTTCTTAGTCAACGCCTCGCAAATCAGATCGCCGCGGGGGAGGTCGTCGAGCGTCCCGCCTCGGTCGTCAAGGAGTTGATGGAAAACTCTTTGGATGCTGGCGCCAGTCGACTAGAGATCGAAGTCGAGCAGGGCGGCACGAAACAAATCAAGATCAAGGACGACGGGCTAGGCATTCATAAGCAAGACTTAGAACTGGCGCTTAGCCGGCACGCCACCAGTAAAATCACCGACCTCGAAGATCTAGAAAATATCGCCAGCCTCGGCTTTCGTGGCGAGGCGCTAGCCAGTATCAGCTCGGTCTCGCGCCTGACTATGACCTCAAAGGCAGACGACGATGTGGCCGCAGGTGGCGGCGATAATAGTGGCTGGAAGGTCGTCGCAGAGGGTCAGGAGATGGATGTCATGCTCTCGCCTGCGGCACACTCGCGCGGAACCACGGTCCAGGTGCGAGACTTATTCTTCAACACGCCGGCGCGCAAGAAATTTCTGAAAACAGAGAAGACGGAATTCTCGCGCATCGATGAGATTCTAAAACGAATCGCGCTGAGTCGCTTCGATGTGCAGTTCTCGCTTACTCACAATCAGCGTGCGATTCGCAAACTGCTTCCTGCAAAGTCCGATCAGGAAAAACAGCGGCGTGTCGCTTTGGTGTGCGGTCCTGCCTTTGTCGAGAGCTCTGTGTTCGTGGAAATTCAAGGCCAGGGTCTGCGCCTCTGGGGTTGGGTAAGCCTGCCGACCTTTTCACGCTCTCAGGCAGACTTGCAATATTTCTATGTGAACGGTCGCATCATTCGCGACAAGCTAGTGACACACGCCGTGAAGCAGGCCTATCGCGATGTGTTGTTTCATGGGCGCCATCCTGCCTATGTGTTGTATCTGGAATTAGCGCCATCTGCAGTTGATGTGAATGTGCATCCAACGAAGCATGAGGTGCGTTTTCGCGACAGCCGTCTCGTGCATGACTTTCTGTTCAGTTCATTGCACAAGGCGTTAGCAGAACTTAGGCCGTCTGATCGGCTCGCAGATAGCGCACAGAACAATGGACACGAGGGTGATCCGTTTGCAGCTATGCGTAGCGGTAGCGCTGCAGGAAATTTTGCAGCTAGCCCAGATTCAAATTTTGCAGCGGGAAACTTCAACGATCAGAGTAGTCTGTCACTTGCGGAACCGGCTTCGAATAGTTATTCCTACAGGCAGAACACGGGGCAACCTGACGCCGGCGTGATACACAGCCAGTTGGAAAATTTCGCGAAGCTCACTGCCGACGATGCAGAAGTACCACCGTTGGGATACGCCATAGCACAACTGCATGGAATTTATATTCTCGCGCAGAATAAGGAAGGGCTGATCACGGTGGACATGCATGCGGCGCACGAGCGCATCGCCTACGAGCGCATGAAGACAGCCTGCCAGAATGAAGAGTTGAAGATGCAGTCCTTACTCGTTCCTTTGTCTATCGCGGTGAGTCAGGGCGAGGCCGACTGCGCGGAGACTGAACAAGAAGCTTTACTCACTATTGGTATCGAACTTGAGAGAGTCGCTGCGGAATCGATAGTAGTCAGACAGGTCCCCTCGATATTGCGTAACGCCGATATCGAACAACTGGTGCGCGATGTGCTGTCCGATGTTCTCGAATACGGCAGCAGCGATCGCATTCAAGCGCATCAGGATGAACTGCTCTCCACCATGGCATGTCATGGTTCGGTTCGCGCCAATCGTCACTTAACTATCCCAGAGATGAACGCGCTGCTTCGCGACATGGAAGCCACCCAGCGCAGCGGTCAGTGCAATCACGGCAGACCCACATGGGTGTATCAGAGTCTGAATGAGTTGGATAAACTCTTTCTTCGTGGGCAGTAAAATCGAGAACGCACTTCCTTCGTAGTCGCGTACAATCTCACCCTATGAATTCTTCCTCTTCTAAACCCAATGTGATCTGTCTGATGGGCCCGACCGCATCGGGTAAGACCGC
>CALKDE010000259.1 GCA_938082955.1 uncultured Pseudomonadales bacterium | reverse complement strand
CTCATATCGATCGCATTGACGGCGGTGCACATCAAAATTACATGCTCTAGTTTGGGCTTTTTTGCCATCAGGCTAAAAATAAGCTCTTCAAGGAAACGTGTATTCGCAAAGTAGAGGCTCTCATCAATGCGGATCGACAAGATATTATCGAAGGTTTCAACATCATGCCTCTCTACGTTTCTGAAATGCTCAGTCCCAGCAACTCTGCCTATTACAGCCACGTGCGGCTGCGAAGTCTTGTACAGATGCATCAAGATCGAGGCTAGCACCCCAGAAGCTATACCGATCTCCACCCCCACCAACAATGTCAGGAACAAAGTAATAGAAACAGCAACGAAATCGGCTTTTGAATACTGCCAGGACTTGCCTAACGCCGAAAAGTCTAACAGCGGATAGACCGCCACCAATATTATTGAGGCTAGAGCTACCTTTGGCAGCCAATACAATATGGGCGTGAACAGCAAGGCGACACAGGCGATGAGCACGGCCGTCATTAGACCCGCCGCTGGCGTCGCCGCACCCGCATCAAAATTGACCACCGAACGGGAGAAGCCACCGCACACCGGAAAACCACCTGAGAATGACACCGCAATATTCGCAGCGCCCAAGCCAATTAATTCTTGATCGAGCTCGATCTGTTCCCTGCGTTTAGCCGCCAACGTTTGAGCTACCGAAACTGATTCAACAAAGCCAATAATGGAAAGTAAAACGGCGGACCAGAACAAGTCGCGAATCAGCTCCAGTGAGAAATCGGGAACTGTCAGCCCAGGCAGCCCTGCCGGCACAACGCCAAGTAACTGCACGCCCTGCTGATCGAGTCTGAAACCATAGCACAGCAAACCAGTTAGTAAGGCAACGATGACAGGCCCACTTCGAGAGATACTGATTACGAGCCTGCCACCTAGGCCCATCTTGGTGAGCAACGTGGCGAGTCCTGTTCTACACCAAACAATAATCGCTATGCAAGCCAAGCCAAGACCCAAGGTAATCCAATTGATCTCGCCTATCGAACCACGCAAAGATGCAAGTAGCTCAATAATATTCTGGCCGCTCGATGTCGTGCCGAGTAGATGCTGTACCTGGCTGAGTCCGATTATAATCGCGCTGGCAGTGATAAACGCGCTGATGACTGGGTGGGATAAGAAGTTAGCCATGAAACCAAGACGCATCAGTCCCAATAGCAACAAGAAGACGCCACACAGGAATGTCAGAGTCAGAGCTGCAGCAGCAAGCTGTGAAGGATCACTGATTCCTAATTTTGCCAAAGCGGCGGCTGTCATCAACGAAAGCACGGCGACTGGGCCAACCGAAAGCGTATTGCTCGTGCCAAAAAGCGCATAGATACAGAGACCAAAGATACTCGCGTAGAGTCCCACTTGGGGTGGTAGGCCGGCAACCAAAGCAAGGGCCAATGCCTGCGGCACTAACATAATCGCCACGATAACCGCAGCTAGGGAGTCGTCAATAAGCTTTACTTTGTCGTAATCTCGCCCCCATCGGAGAATGGGTAAATACCGCGAAATTGAAATTGTTCTGCTCAAGTAGTTACTCAACTTATTAAGGATACTTCTTATCTAGATCAAAACACTCAACTCTAGGGAGCCTCTTCAACTTATTTTCTTCTTACGATTGATCAGTCCTGCACACTTTACACAACCGAATAGCCCAAGGTCTATGGCGATTGTTAGGAGCAACGCTATAGCCAGGCCCCACTCAACGGCGAGCATGTTTAACGGGACCGTATAGCCATACTGTTCGAAAGTCTCATCTAAAAATTCATCATCAGCATAGAGGAGTACGTGCATCGCCGTGGCCAGAATATTGCGGGATAGGGCCTGTTGCTCATTAGAAATACGGTTATATCTGTCCACGATACCTCGTATGCTCTGCGCATCGCTTTCGAATACCAAGTCGTTGCTCTTCGCGTAATAAGTAATTAGCGCTTCCATGTCGCCAGAGAAAAGCAGATCAGCAGTGGATTTGAAGCCACTAATATTAGCGCTGACTTCGAGGTAATGCGCATCGATTCGCCGCTCATACTGATCGACGAAATTAGGAACCTGAATACCTAGCAGTAGACCGCACGCAAAAATAAAAAGCCGGCTATAGGTTTTTAGTAACCAAAGGATCATGACTCACAGGGTCTCTAGTCAGAACGAATTTACGCGCCGAGCGGCTCGATCACTCTACCTCACCTATCCTTGTGAAAGCAGATTTCTCAAATCGATAATCGCGGCATTCGCTCGTGATATATAATTCGCCATAGCAAGGGAATGATTTGCAAATACGCCGAATCCTGAACCATTTAGAATAATCGGAAAGAAGATCGATCGCTGGCTCGCTTCCAATTCTCGAATGATCTGACTAAGACTAGCCTCAGCATTCTTGTCCTCCAATACATCCTTAAAATCAACTTCAACAGCTTTTAGAAAATGCATCAAAGCCCAAGTCGCTCCGCGCGCCTCATAGAAAATATCATCAATTTGCAGCCAAGGTGTCTTAACCGATACCTCGGAGCGTACCGGCATAGATTGCGCAGATTGCGTAACAACCGTCTCTCCAGAAGTGTCCGTATTCACTCGGCTTTGCCTAACACTCGCGCTTAATCGTTGCGACAAACTACCGAGTCTAGACTCGACTGCCAACAACCAATCTGCCAGGTTGTCAGCTCGCGCATAAAACTGAGCATCAGTGTTCGCTGGGTCGGAAATACGTGCCAAATACGAATCGAGGCGGCTTATCGCCTCCGCGTATTCGCTTTCTGTTGCTGGAAACAACCAGCTGTCATTGCTGAAATGAAATTTTGGTTCACTGATGATTAAATCAGGATCCTCTGTTGATTGAGACTGTGAGCGACTAAAGCTTTCACGGAATGTGCGCGCGAGATCCCGCACCTGTACTAAGGCACCGAATTCCCAGTTTGGGATATTGTCGAGATAGAGGCCGGGCGGAGAAATATCGTTGCTAAGATAGCCGCCAGGTTTGTTCAACAGCGTTTCTGCAACCGTTATCAATGCGACTGTTGTGGTGCTACCCACCACATAGTCATTACCTACCAGCGCAAGCTTCTGTGCCGTCCTTTGCTGCACAGAGAAAGCGGCAGGCTCGCCGCTCCAGTAGAAGCCTAGCAGTACTACTAAAATAACTAAGAAACCGAGGCCTGTAATAGATGCCCGCTTAAGCATGCCTCCATCAGAGGAGAAGGAGAACGCTGAGGCAAGCCTAGTTTTCATGGAAGTCCAGAACATAGGCACAGTTTAGCACTTCGAGATAACTTAGTGTATTTCCACTGGGACGTACCGCAGCGGGGCAGAATGGCACTATATTTTTAGATTCTTGTAGGGACGGCGTGATATACGGGCACACTGATAGCTTAGAAACTTATCGGGCTCATTTTTGTCGTGAAACTTCTTAAGTTACTAAGCATCAGTAGAGGACGCCAATTGGTAACTAAAAACGAAAATAGGATTTTGGTTTGTAGTTGGCGACTAAGTTTTCATTCTAGATTCACAAAGTTAACTCTATCTGCGCAAAACCTTTCTTCTGTGTCCTGTTAATGCTTTCTGGAAACCAACAGGGACAGCTACAACTTAACAACTTAAAACCAACAGGAGACAGCTCAAATTTAACAAATTAAGGAAACTCGACCGTTAAGTTGTTAAGTTGTAGCTGTCCCCTTCAGAACATACACGCCTTCCAAAAAAAGCATGTGGAAGTGAATATTCAAGTTAAGGGCTGAACCGAAACGCTGGATCAGAGTAACAGCCTCAGTGTGCGCCTCTTTCTTCTTAAAACCTGCCTGATGGGCGAGATCCAATGGTACGTGCTTGGCAAGAAGGTGCTGAAACCATTCTTCCCGACCATATTATTCCCAACCCTAAAGGAATTGCCAAGGCTATCCTACGCGGAGACCCTGGCCGGGTTTATACTCATATGAGAGCCATTGTAAAAGAAAGTGGCGGCACTTTCGTATCAGCCTCTGAAACTGAAATCAGAGAAGCAAGACAATTAGCTTTGGACTTGGAAGGTATCGATATTTGCTTTTCTGCCGCCACCGCTGTGGCGTCTGTCATTAAACAAACAAGGGGAAATGCGATTAATAAAGATGCTATAATACTAGTCAATCT
>CALKDE010000258.1 GCA_938082955.1 uncultured Pseudomonadales bacterium | reverse complement strand
GCAACTGGCAAGCAACGTTACCATCAGCAGAGACAACTGGGGCATCGCCCACATCTACGGACAGACAGATGCCGATACCGTATTCGGCACACTGTACGCCCAAGCCGAAGACGATTTTAATCGAGTCGAGACAAATTACATCAATGCAATGGGCCGCTTAGCGGAGGCTGAGGGAGAAGCCGAACTGTTTCGCGATCTGCGCATGAAGCTGTTCATCGACCCCGCGGATATGCAGGCGCAGTATGCCCAGAGCCCGCAGTGGTTGCAGGCACTGATGAATGCGTTCGCCGATGGCCTCAACTACTACCTCTACACCCACCCCCAGGTGACACCAAAAGTCATCGATCGTTTCGAGCCGTGGATGGCGTTGACGTTCTCGGAAGGTAGCATCGGTGGCGATATTGAGAGGGTCAATCTTCGAGAACTACAACGATTCTATGGTGACGGCACCTTAGTCGCGCAAGTCGAATCTATTTCCGATGGCGAGCCACGCGGATCCAATGGCTTCGCGATTGCCCCGTCGAACACCGTGAATGGTGAGGCGCTGCTTCTAATAAACCCACATACCTCTTTCTTCTTCCGCTCGGAGCTGCACATGGTCAGCGAGGAAGGATTGAATGCCTATGGCGCCGTTACTTGGGGACAGTTCTTCATCTATCAGGGCTTCAATGAGAATGCAGGCTGGATGCACACTTCGAGCCGCGCCGATGCAATCGATGAATACCTCGAAACCATTGTGCAAAAAGATGATGGCTACTATTACCTGTTCGGAGATGAGGAACGAAAACTAATAGAAAAAGAAATTACCCTCCCATATAAAAATGGTGATGATAACGACGAAAAAATATTCACTGTCTATCACAGTCACCACGGACCAATAATTCGCGAACAGGATGGAAAGTGGGTAAGCATTAAACTCATGCAGGAGCCGATTAAGGCTCTCACTCAATCCTACACCCGCACCAAGGCACAAAACCATGAACAGTTCTACGCAAGCATGGAGCTACAGACCAACTCATCGAACAATACAGTGTATGCCGACTCCGGTGGCAACATTGCTTACTATCACGGTAACTTCGTTCCAGTTCGTGACACCTCCTTCGATTGGAACAGCCCGCTAGATGGCAGTGACCCGGCTACGGAATGGCAGGGCCTGCACCCTGTCGATGAGATAATTAATTTGCTGAACCCACCCAATGGATGGATTCAGAACACTAACAACTGGCCATTCACGGCGGCAGGGGAATATAGCCCACGAGTTGAGGACTACCCTCCCTATATGGCAAACAACTCGGAAAACCCTCGTGGTATACACGCTGTTCGTGTCTTGCAACAGACAAGCGACTTCACAATAGACAAGCTTATCGAGGCTGCCTACGACCCCACCCTAACGGCGTTTGAAGACCTAATCCCCGCACTCCTAGTCACCTCGGCTGCAGACCAACAAGACGAGCTTCCAGCCTCGATTCAGTCGCAAACGCTGGAGTACACCGACTTGCTTCGAGGCTGGGACTACAAGTATTCGCTAGACTCAACCGCAACCACCCTCGCCGTCTATTGGGGACAGAAACTGATGAGTGAGGTATCCGCCGACGCGGCGGCGGCCGGTATTAATATCTATGAGTACATGGCAAACAATACGAGTAGCGCAGCAAAACTACGCACCCTGCGTAGTGCAGCCGAGCAGCTAGAAGCCGATTTCGGTGACTGGCGCGTCCCTTGGGGAGAAGTTAATCGTTATCAGCGGTTGAACGGCGATATCGTACAGAATTTTAACGATGAGGCAGAAAGCCTGCCTGTCGCCTTTGCCTCGTCGCGCTGGGGTTCGCTAGCATCGTTTGGTAGCAGAACTTATCCGGGCACTAAGAAGATGTATGGCACCAGCGGCAACAGTTTCGTCGCAGCCGTGGAGTTCGGCGATAGAGTTACCGCAAAGGCTATAACGGTAGGCGGACTGCACAATGATCTAAACTCACCGCATTTCGATGATCAAGCGCAGATGTATACTCAGGGCGAATTTAGAGACGTGCTGTTTTATAGAGAAGATATCGAGGCGAATCTGGAAAAAGAGTATTCTCCCGGGAATTAAGTTAACGCAGGCAGAGACTATTGATAGGCCAAAACACAAATTTGGCTGCAAATAGTTCTCCTAGGTATTAATTTAATGCAGAAAAAAGCCGGCAGTCAGTCAGGCGCTCAAACTTATCTGGAGGAATATTCGTCTGGACACTAAAAAAGCCCCGACAAACATCGAGGCTATTTAGCAACGGCTTGACGCTTAGCCTGCATCAAGCCGGCTGGTAATTGCCTGTTAGTAACCGACCGCAGCACCATCGCCACGGCGAGAATCTGCCGCACCTTCGAACAAACCGTTCTCATGATCATGGTAAACGGCCATAGCTGCTCCCTGTCCTGCGCGCTCTGTCACTCGGTGGCCCTTCTCTTCATACAGGCGAACCGTATCCGGAGATAACCCGCCGGTCTCGATGCTAGTTACATCTGGCAACCACTGGTGGTGAATACGCCCTGCTTCCACAGACTGCGCTATATTCATTT
>CALKDE010000257.1 GCA_938082955.1 uncultured Pseudomonadales bacterium | reverse complement strand
AATGATTGTTAGCGCCGAATGCTGCTTCGATGCCGGCTTGGTGGGCTTCTTCGAATAGGTTCAGGCAGTGCCAAGAAAACCCCACCACTCACCATTACCTGATTAAAAACGCTATGAGCAACGTCTATAAACTAGAAACTGCGCGCATCGTGCTGCGCAAGTGGCGCAGCGAAGACTATACCGAGTTTGCTCGCATGAATACAGATCCCGACGTGATGCGCTATTTCCCTAGCTTACTTTCTCGTAAAGAAAGCGACATCCAAGCCAAGAAATTTGACAATCTAGTGGCCGAGAAAGGCTGGGGATTCTGGGCTGCTCAGCGTAAGAGTGACAGCGCCTTTATAGGCCTCGTTGGCCTGAATCAGGCAGATGACCTGCCAGTTGCTAGTTGCATGGAAGTTGGATGGCGGCTGGCTAAAGCCTATTGGGGTGAAGGCTATGCGACAGAAGCCGCCACAGCTTCGCTGCACTTTGCATTTTCACTTCTAGAGCAGGATCGTGTCGCCGCCTTCACCGCTCCTGCAAATTCTCGTTCCAGAAAAGTAATGTCGCGACTGGGAATGGAGGATCGACAAGAGAATTTTCTCCACCCTAGGATTTCACAAAGCACCGGGCTTAAGGAATTTGTCTACTACGAAATTTCTCGCGAGAGATTCTATAGAAGCTTTCAAGAAAATTCCGTCGCTATTTCTTCACAGTAAAGTCCTGCAGGCTATCTAGTTTGTGCGGGAAGATCGCAGCAGTCGATCGACGCCGGCATTATACAAAGACAAATCCACCGCACTTCGAATCAGCTGCATGTCATCTAGCTGCATCACGTTTTCTAGAAGTTCTTCAGCGACTTCTAAAGTAATACTACGTAGCACAGATTTTACTTTTAACAATGATGCGGCGTTCATGGACAACACATCATAGCCCATAGCCATTAATAATATGGCCGCACCAGGGTCGCCTGCCATCTCACCACAAATACTTACAGGCTTGCCTTCTGCCTGAGCCCCTTCGACGACTTGTTGCAATGCACTAAGCACGGCGGGATGAAACGCAGAGTAAAGGTTGGCCACGCGCGGATTATTCCTATCCACTGCCAATAGATACTGCGTGAGGTCGTTGCTACCTACGGAAATGAAGTCTACTAATCTAGCAAGAGCGCGAGTCTGATAGACGGCCGCGGGTAACTCGATCATAACGCCCACAGGTGGGTATTTTACCTTCACACCTTCCTGAATAAGTTCGCGGTAAGCCTTCTTGATTAGTTGCAACGCTGATTTTACTTCGTTGATGTTGCTAATCATCGGTAACATGATCTGCAAATTATCGAGACCAACGCTCGCTCGCAACATAGCATGTATCTGCGCGGTAAAAATCTCTGGATGATCCAAAGTAACCCGAATGCCTCGCCAACCAAGAAACGGGTTAGCTTCTTCTATCGGGAAGTAAGGCAGTGACTTGTCACCACCAATATCAAGGGTACGCATGGTTACTAGCTTAGGAGCAAAGGCCTCTAGTTGCTCGCGATAGATTTGGTATTGTTCCTCCTCACTAGGGAATTGTTCTGCTAGAAGAAAAGGCACTTCGGTTCTGAACAATCCAATACCCTCGGCGCCCTGATCGAGAGAACGCATAACATCTGTCATTAGTCCTGTGTTAACCCATAGATGAACTCTATGATGATCCGCTGTCTCACAAGGCAGATCCTTTAAGCCTAAAAGGCCCTTGTCTAGCTGGTCCTGTTCCTGAATCGTTTCAAGAAAGCGGGCACGAATCTGATCCGAGGGATTGGTTATTACCTCGCCCTTATAGCCATCAATAATGACTTCTTTGCCATGTAGCTGGGTATAGGGCAGATCTACCGCTCCCATTACCGTCGGTATGCCCATGGTTCTAGCAAGAATCGCAACATGCGAATTGCCTGACCCCTTCACGGATATCAGGCCCTTTAACTTAGACTCAGGCACTTCCGCCAACATTGACGGTGTGATCTCTTCACTGACGAGAATGGTGCAGTCCGCATACTCTGTTTCTACAACGACCTTATCTTGCAAATAAAATAGTATGCGAGCACAGAGGTCCTTGATATCGATTGCACGTTCACTGAGATAGGGATCGTCCATCTCCTCAAAGCTTCTGACGTGTTCGTTTGCTACGTAGGCAAGCGAACCCTGCGCCCAGAAGCCCATTCTAATTCTTTCGACAATCTCATTGCCCAGCGCAGCATCATCTAGCATACGAATATAGACATCGAAAAGCTGCCGTTCCTCTTCCGCGACCTGCCCCGCTAATTTCGCATGCAGATTGCGCATGTCCTGTCTTACTAACTCTAGGCAGCTATTGAAAAACTCTATCTCCCCTTCGATGTCTCGGGTGCGCCGTTGAGGTATCTGACTAAGGTCAGCATGCGGGAAAACAACAACAGCCTCACCAATAGCGACACCCGAAGATCCTGACACGCCAGGAAATACAGTGTCTGATGTTTTGTGACCGGATGGGCTAACACCCTCTATTGCCCCAGTTGCCTCCGCGTGAGCAATTACGCCAGAAAGTTGAGCGGAAAGCGTTATCAGGAATGCCTCTTCACTTTCGTCAAAGCGGCGTCGCTCTTCGTGCTGAACAACCAGCACCCCTAGTACTGAGCGATGGTGGATAATAGGCACACCAAGAAAAGAGTGATAATTCTCTTCACCGGTATCTTTTAGATAGTGAAAACTCGGATGTAGCGAGGCATCCTGCAGATTGATCGGTTCAGCATGTTTCGCGACGAGGCCGACGAGACCTTCTCCTACTTCTAGACTGACGTGTCCGACCGATTCTTTCTTCAATCCATCGGAGGCCATCAACACATGTGCATTAATATCCTTGTCGAGCAAAAATACGGAACAGACCTGAGTATCTAAAGTCTGGCGCACTTTGTGGACGATAATATCCAGCGCCGACTGCAGATCTCTAGCCGCATTTACTTTTTGTACAATGCTTCGCAATCGATCGAGCACTAATTTTTACTCCAATGTCTTAACGCTGCGAAGGCATTTCACGCGATCGATAAGATACTCGTTTACTTCGGTTCGGCTTGAAGGCTTGGTTCCCAAATCCAGAAATCAAATCGAGAGTAATGTAGCGCCTGTCTAGCGCACCGTATTTTTTGAACTTCTGCTTGGTAGTGCGGCAAATAATTAGCTGTTAATTATAGGGCTGCCTATATAACTACTAAGGGGAGTCTCTAACTGTTGTAAAGCCTTGCGGTAGACATCCCGTTTGAACTCGATTACTTGGCCCACCGGGTACCAAAAATTTACCCAACGCCAATCGTCAAACTCTGGCTTTTGAGTCTTACTCAATTCGACCCTACTATCATCGCCTTCGAGGCTGAGCAAAAACCATTTCTGTTTCTGGCCAATACAAAGCGGGTCGCTGTGTTGGCGAATAAAATTTTCAGGAAGGCGATAATACAACCAATCTTTAGTTTGATGCAGGATCTGTACATCGGCCTCCGACAAGCCAACCTCTTCATCCAACTCTCTAAACAAAGCCTCTTCCACGGACTCGCTTTGCTTAATCCCGCCCTGAGGAAACTGCCACGCACTCTGCCCTATTCTTTTCGCCCACAGCAACTGTCCCTGCCTGTTGCAAATGACAATGCCTACATTCGAACGAAATCCTTCTGAATCTATCACTGCTGCAGGCCCGTATGGTGAAAGTAATGGTTCATTGTTTCACAAACCTTCCCCCCTAATCAATGACCAAACTTAGGGAAAAACCACTATTTTTCTTTTATATCAATGTGTTAAGCACTATATTGGCAAGCCAAAACCCCCTATTCAAGAGCTCTTCCAGTACAGAATTACCTCCGAGGCGGCTATAATGATCGAATCGCTTGAATCGCTAGTGTCTCAGCAAGCTAACTACATTGAGAAAATGGAAGAGAATTTATATGCAGTCGATCAGTTCAGGAAAGTTAGCCTTATTCGATTTAGATAATACGTTACTAGAAGGCGACAGCGATCATGCCTGGGGAGAGTTCTTAATCAGCAATGACCTGGTCGAAGAGAAAGCCCATCGCGAGAAAAACGACCGCTTCTACGATCAATACAAGCAAGGCGCATTAGACATACACGGCTACGTCGCGTTTACAATCCAGCCTGTTATGCAACTCGAGCGCACACAGCGAGCGCAACTACTTGCTAAATTCATGGAACAATCTGTTGAGCCTATCATTCTAGATAAGGGCAAAGAGCTCGTGCGCACGCATCTGGACGCCGGAGACTTCTGCATTATCATTACCGCTACCAATGAGTTCATCTCAACACCGATCGCTAAGCTCTTCAATGCCGATTTAATAATGGCGACACAACTGCAAATTAGTAACGGTATGTACAACGGAAAAATTTTAGGCACTCCCTGCTATCAAGACGGAAAGGTTGCGAAAATCAATGCATGGTTAGACCAGCAAGAAGCCCGTTTCAACCTGAGTGAAGCCGTATTCTACAGTGACTCCATAAATGATCTACCCCTACTACAAGAGGTGGCAACGCCAGTGGCAGTAGATCCTGACCGGAGATTGCGCGAAAAAGCAGAATCCGAAGGCTGGAAAATTCTGACGCTACGAAGCTAGTGCATCATGTAACGCTTATGCAAAAATATCTCAACTTAGGTTTGATCCTACGAAGAATGGGAATCGCAGTGCTAGCGTTCCTGCTTCTTGTCGGGTGCAGCGACGAAACAGCTGAACCTCAAAATATTGAATCAGTAAAAGATATTACTCCCAGTGCATTCGAATTACTTAATCCTGAACTGAGCGCATCCGCTAAAGAGATAGCCCTAGAATATATCGAACAGATAGAAACCGACCTCATTCAAGCCGGAATTGAGATTGAAATGTTTCAGTCTTCGATAGGTATGCTTACTGAGCAAGCAAACAACGAAAATCTAAATCTCTCAAAACAAGCTTGGCTCGACGCGCATAGCGCATACGAACTCACTACGCTGCACCGTTACTTTGCCGCGCAGCTACTTGGGGAGCAGAACAGTTTAGCACTTATGCAGATTCAGTATCAGATCAATCACTGGCCGATAATTCCTGGATATATCGACTATGTAAATGGCTACCCCGATAGCGGCATCGTGAACGATATTAATGTAAATCTAGACGTTGACTCTCTTCGCGAGCAACATGGCACCTTTGATATATCAGAAGTGACCCTGGGCTTCCATGTGATCGAGTTTTTGCTTTGGGGATACGATAGTGGTTCTGTTCCCCGACCTGCTGCCGACTTTGATGCCGTGTTAGAGCTCACCTCGCAAGAAATAGAAAGTGGCTATTCCCTAGATCAACTAAGTAACAACCGCCGGCGACTTTTTCTATCCGTCGCCACTGACACCCTAGTCGAAGATTTTCGAGCGTTGCAGTCTTTATGGCTTGCTGAAGAATCGAGCATAAGGCGAGGAATCGAATCGACATCAGGAACAGAACTTATCGTCATTTTTGCGGATTCGATGTCGGCAATGCTTACCGAGGAGTTGCTGCTACGCTCTTTATATCCAATGCTGAATGGAAATTTTTCTGAGAGCATACAATCCCCCTATAGTCGGTCAACACAGAATGCGGTGTCTAGTCAGTTGTGTGGGTTGGAGAGGCTGTTACTTGAACGCCAGACTGAAAACGGCACAACTTTAGACCGCGTATTCTCTGCTATATCGGAAGAATTTTCTGAGTTTTTCTATCAGAACTTCGATGCGAGCAAGGCCTGTCTTGTATTGCTATACGACAACAGAGCGAGTGATTCAGTAGGCCCCACAAATGAAAGAGAGTCCGAGATCGTTGAGTGTATTAATCTGCTGACCAACATTATCGACTATAACAACAAGCTCAAACTCGATCTCACCGATTAGGCTCACGAACTAATTGAGCGCCTAACGAACAACTACCTCAATCTCAACAATCAGATCGTCTGCTAACTGCTCCAATTTTTCCTGCAACTGCTCCAGCGCGACATGCTCCGGCACCTCGAGAGTCGCTTTCGCCTTGAATAGAGCATCGGACGACATCGGCGCTGGTGTGCATTGGGTGTTAAGCCGCTCGACATTAACGCCTAGCTCCGCTACCGC
>CALKDE010000256.1 GCA_938082955.1 uncultured Pseudomonadales bacterium | reverse complement strand
GTGAGGTTCATCGAAATGTTGTTGCTTTCATCGGCATAATTGAGAGCGAGGGTAGGCACAGGTAATTCATCGAGTTGCTGCAGTTGATTGACTAGCTGTTTGTAGAGCGGTCCGATTATGAGGTCAGCACCACTGGCAACGGCGGCATCATAGATTGGATATACAGTAGTTTGATTGCTGCTATCGAAGACTGAAATTTTGGGCACATCCCGGGAGACGTCGAGTGCGGCATAGTAGGCGCTCAGAAAGCCTTCCTGAATCGCCCTTCCGGCAGAGTCTTGCAATGGGAGTATGAGAGCGATGTGTTTTGGTCGCCTCTGCCAGGTCTGTGCTAGCTTTTCTAGTTGGGATGGAAGTTGCTGGGCGGCAGGATGCTGGCTCCATACTCTTCGCCATTGGGTGATGGCATCTAACTGGGAGCGTATACTGTAGGCCTCTGACGTTACGACACGCGCAAGCTCAACCCAACCTCGTGACTGATAGCTCTCTGCAGCATTCGCAAAGTTGTTCAGCTGTGTTGAGGAGAAGCTGTTGATAGCGTCCCAAATCTCATTGTGGATGCCGAGGTTTGCCCTTGGGTTGTTTTGGTTTCCGTCACCAAGCTGCAAATAGGCAGACAGTGCGTCTTCGTATTGCTCGTTTTCTTGATAGGCGGTGCCAAGTAGAAGCAGGTATTCCTGCAGCAGCTCAGGTCGACTCTCCAGGCGGGCGGTATTTGTCGCTGACAGTAGGGTTAAAGCATCTGCGACTCGATCAGTGCTAAGCGCAAGTCTTGCCTGCAATAAGGATGCGCGTAGCTGCAGCTGTTCGGGATAGTTTTCCAGATTATTTAGACGCGCCGATTGCCGCGCGGCTCGATCGAGGCTGCCTTCTTCAATTAATGCCTCTAGTGCCAGAACACGCAATTCGGCCGATTCAACACCCACCGTATTGTCTGCCGCTCGAAGCAGCTCATCTATCGAGGCACCTTGCGGATCAAATTCTGGCGCGGATTGCTCGGGGGTATTGGTGGTCGAGACGCATGCTTGCAAAAGAATCAATAGCAGTAGCATTTTTGCTTTACGCATAGGGGCCAATTTCATCTTTGTCTAGAGGGTTTTGTCTGCTAAGTTGTGCGCTGGTTTTTAAAGACTAATACAGTTCACTAGGGACAGCAATTTATTCGCTATAGTAGTTTCCCAAATGGTACTGGCTACAGAGATAAGTTGATTGAGAAACTTAGCCAATGAGTGATTCCGGTACGCTATATATTGTCGCTACGCCCATCGGAAATTTAGATGATATTTCCAGGCGGGCGATCGAGATCTTAAATGGAGTGGATCTCATCGCTGCAGAAGATACACGTCACAGTCAAAAGTTGCTGCAGAGCATACAAGTCGACACTCCTGTAGTTTCCCACCACGATTTTTCCGCAGACAGCGCTATCAATCGGATTCTTGATAAACTGGAGTCCGGCAGCTCGGTTGCATTGATATCGGATGCGGGAACACCATTGATATCTGATCCAGGCTACAAACTGGTTAGCTTGGCGCGCCAGAAAAAGCTCTCGGTTATTCCCGTTCCTGGCGCAAGTGCATTGGTGTCAGCGCTAAGTGTTTCTGGACTCGCCACTGATAGGTTTACTTTCGAGGGTTTTCTGCCGAGCAAGTCGGCAGCGAGGCAGAAAAGGCTGTTGGGTTTAGCGGATGAACAGCGCACGATGGTGTTCTATGAGTCGACTCACAGAATCATGGAAAGCCTTATGGATATGCGCGCGGCATTCGAAGAGCAACGCTTGATATTTATCGGTCGAGAACTGACAAAACGGTTCGAGTCGCATTTTCTTGGCACGGCGGCTGCTTGCGTTGAGTGGCTTGGCGGAGATGCTAATCAACAAAAGGGTGAATTCGTCGTCATCGTGGCGGGCTGCGATGAGCGGCTTGAGGAGGCACAAAAGCATAAGCAAGCCATGGATATTGTGCGGCTGTTGAAGTCAGAAGTTTCAATGAAGAAGGCGGTAAGTCTGGCAAGCAAAATAACTGGTGCGCGTAAGAATTTGCTGTATGAGGCGGCACTGAAGGAGCTTGCCGAGAGCGGGGGGTAGACTGTCAGCGAATATCGGTTGTAACCGGAGAGTTTCTCCTTTAGTCTTCGCCCCGAGTCAGCCGGGCAATTGCTGTCTTTAGCTCTTTGTTTGTCGACTATCGATTTACGAGGAAATCGACAGAGGAAAGTCCGGGCTCCATAGAGCAGGGTGCCAGGTAACGCCTGGGGGGTGTAAACCCACGGCTAGTGCAGCAGAAAGTATACCGCCACAAAGCTTTCGGGCTATGGGGTAAGGGTGAAAAGGTGCGGTAAGAGCGCACCGCGCGACTGGTAACAGTTCGTGGCAAGGTAAACCCCACTCGGAGCAAGGCCAAATAGGAATCCACAGATGCTGCTCGCATTGGATTCGGGTAGGCCGCTAGAGGCCTGTGGCGACACAGGCCGTAGATGAATAATTGTCCTCGACAGAACCCGGCTTATAGGCTGGCTCGCTTTAATTTTCCCATTTTTGCAAAAAACCTAAAATTCTTAATAATTTACTTTAATTAGGAGTGCTATTCAGCTGTATTAAATCAGAATATAGCTTTCTATTAAGGTGATTTAGCAGCGTTTTCCCCGCTTTTAACAGCAAGTTCCAGCACTTTTCTTAATAAATATCAGACAAATAAGGCTTGCGTGGGCGCAATAGTGCCTCTATAGTGTTTCTTTGTGGCGAAAAGTGGAAAAAATTGTCGATTAGTGGGAATTGAAGAATGAAATCCCGCGACAGTTTCTTCCAACAATAATGGGGGCAACACGTGTTTCGCGGCATAAATACTATCAATCTAGATGCTAAAGGCCGTATGGCCATGCCTTCGCGTTACCGAGAGCAGCTCACAGAGCACTGCTCGGGGCATCTAGTCGTTACTATCGACACGAACCACCGTTGTCTTTTGCTCTATCCGCTTTCCGAGTGGGAGCAAATTGAACGTCAAATAGAAGCCCTCTCCAGTTTCGATCCAATGTCCCAGCGTGTCAAACACCTGCTCATCGGTCATGCCAATGAT
Source organism: uncultured Pseudomonadales bacterium (assembly GCA_938082955.1). Classification (GTDB taxonomy): domain Bacteria; phylum Pseudomonadota; class Gammaproteobacteria; order Pseudomonadales; family Pseudohongiellaceae; genus UBA9145. The sequence continues at coordinate 13,002 of CALKDE010000256.1, read as the reverse complement.
TTGGAGCTAGACGGCAGCGGTCGTATTTTGCTTCCGCAAGAGCTGCGCCAATATGCGCAGCTAGAAAAGCACGTGTGCCTAATTGGTCAGGGCAAGAAGCTAGAGATCTGGAGTCAGGATAACTGGAACCGGCAACGCGATCAGTGGTTAACGGAATCGACAACGACAACAGAAGGAGAGCTGCCGGAAAAACTGCTGTCCTTGGCGCTCTAGGATGAAATCATGAGCGGCAAGTCAACTCACGAAACAGTATTGATTGCAGAAGCTATCGATGCACTTTCGATCCGTGAAGACGGTTGCTATGTAGATGCAACGTTTGGGAGAGGAGGCCATAGCCGGTTAATTCTTGAGAAGCTAGGGGCGAAAGGCAGTCTACTTATCTTCGACAAAGATCCTGAGGCGATAGAAGTTGCGACCCAAATTAGAGAGAAGGATGAGCGTTTGCAGATCGCTCATGCTCCATTCGGCGACATACAAGCGCAGTTAACTGCCCGAGGGCTGAGTGATGGAGTTGACGGTATCTTGTTCGATCTGGGTGTTTCCTCCCCGCAGCTAGACAACGCAGAAAGGGGATTTAGTTTTCTGCGCGATGGTCCACTTGATATGCGCATGAACCCGGCGACGGGGCAGAGCGCTGAGCAATGGATCAATAGTGCAGGAGAGGCTGAGATAGCTGACGTGCTGTATCAATACGGTGAAGAGCGTCATTCCAGACGCATGGCGCGCCGGGTCATTTTAGAGCGTACAGAGAAACGCATTACCAGAACAGGTGAACTGGCGGAAATAATCAAAGAAGCGAACCCAGCATGGGAGCGAGATAAGCATCCGGCTACGAGGGCGTTTCAGGGGATTCGCATTTTCATCAACGACGAACTAGGCGAGCTAGAGCGAGGCTTAGAGCAGGCCTTGAAGATGCTTAAGGTGGGAGGCCGGCTTGTTGTTATCAGCTTCCATTCCTTAGAGGATCGAATGGTTAAGAGGTTTATTGCAAAGCAGGCTAAAGGCGATAGCTATCCAAGAGGTCTTCCCATATCTCAGGATATGTTAAGCCCGAAATTAAATCCGATAGGAAAGAGAATCAAGGCTAGCGCGCTTGAGGTGGACCGAAACTCAAGGTCAAGAAGCGCTGTAATGCGAGTAGCACAGAAGATCGCTCAATAAGCAATGCCTAACAGATGGTGAGATATGAGCATAAAAAAGAATAAAAAGGCGAGCGGGCAAGTATCGAAAGAACTCTCTGTTTTAGAGTGGGCGGGTGTAAGAACTCCAGCCACCTTCGCTTTACTTGTTGCTCTGACGCTGGTGCTAGTCGCTGGCTTATCAGTAGTGGCTACAACCCATGAAAATCGATTTGCTTTCAATGAGCTTCAAGTGCTGCGTGATCAGGCGAACGGTTTAGAAGTGGAGTGGGGTCAGCTACTAATAGAGCAGAGTACGTTCGGTGTTGAAGGTCGAATAGAGCAGAAAGCATTCGAGCAACTACAGATGGAAGTGCCTGATATCGCTAAAATTGTAATGGTGAATTATGAGCGGCGCTAAATTAGCGTCATTTAAAGAACAGTGGCGACTGGTCCTAGTGCTATTTCTTATGTTTCTTTGTGTGCTGGCTATTGGTTGGAAGGTGAGCGCGCTGCACATCGTTGAACGTGACTTCTTGCAGAGCCAAGGTGATATTCGAACCATCCGCACGGTACCTCTGGTCGCGAATCGAGGATTGATTTCGGATAGAAATGGTGAGCCGTTGGCGGTGAGTTCGCCGGTCAAATCGATCTGGGTGAACCCTCAGGAAATTGGCGCTCAACATTCCGAGATCGAGCGCTTAGCAATGGAGCTGGGGTTAGATTCTGATTCTCTACTTGCTTCTATTGAGAGGAACACTCGTCAAGAATTTCTCTATGTCAAAAGACGCCAAGCACCTGCTGAGGCTGAAAGAATTCTAGCTCTGGACATCGACGGTGTTTATGAGCAGCAGGAATACCAAAGATTCTACCCACAGGGTGAGGTGGCCGCTCACCTAGTCGGTTTCAGCAATGTCGATGATGTTGGGCAGGAAGGTTTAGAGCTTAGCTACGAAAAGTGGCTAAAGGGTGTGCCTGGAAGACGGCAGGTCATAAAAGATAGACGTGGCCATATCATCGAAGAATTGAATACTATTCAAACGGCGCAGCCGGGCAAGAATCTCGAGTTGAGCATCGATTTTCGTTTGCAAAACTTGGCTTATAAAGAATTAAAGGCAGAGTTTGTGACGCGTCGTGCGAAGTCTGCTTCTATCGTGGTATTGGACGTGGATACCGGCGAAGTCTTGGCAATGGCGAATCAGCCCTCTTACAATCCGCACAATCGGAAAAACCTTAACGATTTTAGCGTTTTACGTAATCGTGCTATTACCGATGTATTCGAGCCCGGGTCGCCGATCAAAGCATTTACTGTAGTTGCCGCATTGGAATCTGGCCTGTATACGCCAGACACAGTGATAGAGACAAGCCCCGGCTGGATGATGGTTAATGGCAATGAAGTTAAGGACATTGTTAATTATGGCACTTTGGATCTTACTAGGGTCATTACCAAGTCCAGCAATATAGGTGCGACAAAAATCGCTTTCGAAATTGGGCCGGATGCGATTCGAAATGTGTTAGAACGAGTAGGCATGGGCCAGGTGTCCGGTACAGCGTTTCCCGGCGAGCAAGGTGGCGTGTTACCAAGCCATCGCAGTTGGAGTCGTATCGAGACTGCAACCTTCTCTTTCGGCTACGGACTTTCAACGACAGCATTGCAACTAGCGCAGGCTTATTCTGTCATCGCCGACGATGGCATTAGGAAACCGGTTTCTCTGTTGAAATTAGACGACGCTAGCGTGCAGTCTCTGCATCGAGAACAAGTTATCGACAAGACGATCAGTCATCAGGTGCTAGCGATGCTGGAAACAGTTGTCGATCCTAAGCGCGGTGGATCGGCCCGCGATGCGAGAGTACCTTTTTATAAGGTTGCGGGTAAGACTGGAACCGTGCACGTAGTTGGCGAATACGGCTACGAAGAAAATTTACACAACTCACTTTTCGTGGGCCTTGTGCCTGCCAGTGATCCGAAGCTAGTCATCGTGGTTATCGTCTACGAACCGAAGGGCGACGAGCACTACGGCGGTCAAGTTGCGGCGCCGGTATTTTCCCGAGTCGCCTCTGGTGCTATGAGAATCTTGAATATCGCTCCGGACAATTTGCCGGAAGACGCATCCAAGGAGTTGAGCTTACTCTAAAATGAATACGGCAGAAAAACTGAATTCAAACGGTGTCTTACTCGATCTTATAAATGGCCTGGTCAGCTTGCCCGACCCAGCTCCGCAGAGCGTAAATATAGTTGCCACTGGTATTCAAATGGATAGTCGCCTGCTACAAAAAGGTGATCTTTTCCTTGCCTGTTTTGGTAACAATCACGATGCGCGGGAGTATATCGATGAGGCAATTGAGATGGGTGTTGCTGCCGTATTAGCAGAGTCCGGCGGTGAATGGCAGGGCGTTCGGCTTATCAAGGGTGTTGCCGTAATAGCTATCGACAATTTGTCTGCCAAGCTAGGTGAGATTGCTGCTAGATTCTATTCTCACCCTAGTCGGCGATTGAGTGTCATAGGCATTACCGGCACTAATGGCAAGACTAGCTGTAGCCAGTTTATTGCACAGGCGCTTGCCGACACCGGCTTTAGTTGCGGAACGATGGGCACTCTCGGCTATGGGATTTACGGCGAACTAAAAGAAACCCAGCTTACCACGCCAGATCCCGTCTTCACGCAAATGGCATTGGCAGAGATGGCTCAGGGTGGAATCGATCCTGTAGTAATGGAGGTCTCCTCTGTTGGTTTGCATCAAAGACGAGTAAAGGCCGTTAAGTTTGATACGGCGATATTTACGAATCTCACGCGTGATCACCTCGACTACCATGAAAGCATGGAAGCCTACGGCAACAACAAGAAAAAATTATTTACCAGTGAAGGGCTAAGCCGAGCGATTGTGAATCTCGATGATCCTTATGCTTTATCGATCATCAATGCGATAGCGCCTAGTGTGGATGTGTACACCTACAGCCTTAAGAATTCTGCGGCGACTGTCTATGCCGAATCTTTGTCGCTAACACGACAAGGATTCGAGGCTCGACTAGTAACTCCGATTGGTGCTGGCACCGTAAAGGGAAAGTTATTCGGTTACTTTAATGTGAGTAATTTATTGGCGGTGATCACCACGCTGATCAATTATCTGCCGAAGAAAAAAGTTCTCGATATCGCGCAGCTTTGCGAACTCGTAGCTGGGCTAAGTTCGGTCGATGGCCGCATGGAAATAATTGGCGACTTCGAAGAGATAACGGCGGTGGTTGATTATGCGCATACTCCTGATGGTTTGCGCAGTGCCCTAAAGGGGCTCAGGGATCACTTTAGCGGGAATATTTGGTGCGTGTTTGGGTGTGGTGGCAATAGAGATAAGGGAAAGAGGCCCATCATGGGAGAAGTTGCCGAGGCCTTCGCCGACCGCTTAATTATTACAGACGATAATCCTCGAAACGAAAAGGGCGATGATATAGTCCAGCATATCCTAAGTGGTATGAACAAGCCTGAACAGGCTGTCATTGAGCGCGATAGAGAGAAGGCGATAGCCTATGCGATCGCGAATGCGGAGTCCGGAGACGTGGTTGTAGTTGCGGGCAAAGGCCACGAGACTTATCAGGATGTGGGTGGCAGTAGATTAATTTTCAGTGACGCCAACCAAGTTCGGTTGGCTTTGCAAGCTAGAGAAAAGAAGTAGTGGAGCGGGTGCGTTGATCGGCAACATGACATTGTCCTTGTTAGCTCAAGAATTAGGTGGCGAATTGCTAGGTGAAGATGTGATTTTTTCAAGCGTTTCTACCGATACTCGATTGCTTCAAAGCGGTGATCTTTATCTGGCTTTGGTCGGGGAGAATTTCGATGGCAATAATTTCATCGATGAAGCCCGGCGTGCAGGCGCCGGTTCAGCGGTGATATCCAGGCAGGTTACATTGCAATTGCCAGCATTGAAAGTGACTGATACCCATGCGGCGCTCGCCAAGTTGGCACGGTTGAATCGTCAGCGTAGTGCTGCAAAAATAATTGCACTTACAGGTAGCCAGGGGAAAACTACTGTAAAGGAAATGCTCAGCTCGATTCTGAATATTTCAGCAAAGTGTCTTGCTACCGAGGCAAATCTCAACAACACGATTGGAGTTCCGCTCACATTGCTAAGGCTCGAAGAACAGCATGAATATGCTGTCATCGAGATGGGAGCAAATGCTGCTGCTGAAATTGCATTCAGCGTTGCAGTGGCCGAGCCGGATATTGCACTCATCACCAACGCTAGCCCTGCTCATATAGAGGGATTTGGTTCTTTGCAGGGGATAGTAACCGCGAAAGGTGAAATCATCGATGGTTTGAAGAGAGATGGCGTTATGGTGTTAAACGCAGACGACTGCTATGTTGAGGATTGGTCGGCACGAGCTGCAGGGAAACGAAACGTGCGATTTAGCTATGACAATATAGCAGGCGACGCGCAATATTTTGCATCGCAGCGTGTGGGGCAGGACGATGGAACAAGTAGTTTCAACCTACATACGCCTCAAGGTGAGCAAGCACTGAGCATACGCTTTCTTGGCAAGCACAATGTTCTAAATGCCATTGCTGCCTCAGCTGTAGCCATGGAAGCAGGCGCTAGTCTGACAGATATTGCAGAGGGTTTGGCGAAATTGAATCCAGTACCGGGTCGGCTTTCCCGGCTTTTAGGAATGAACGGATGTTATTTGATCGATGATAGCTACAACGCTAGCCCGGAATCTTTCTCTGCTGCTATCGCTGTCTTGTCGAGAGTGCCTGGTCAGAAAATTTTAGTGATGGGCGATATGAAAGAACTCGGTATCGATACTGATTCAGCGCACCGCAGCATTGGCGTAAATGCTGCAGATGCAGGGATCGATGCGCTTTGGGCAACCGGCGAGAAATCCAAGCTGGCCATCGATGCTTATGCCGGCAAAGGGAGATATTTTGAGAACAAAGAAGAACTTATAGAGGCGTTAATTGAAGTCACGCATCCAGATCTGACCGTTCTTATTAAAGGTTCTCGCGGCGCAAAGATGGATGAGGTTGTCACGGCTCTCAAGATTGACGGAGAAACTCAATGCTAGTTTGGTTATCAGACTACTTAATCCAATTCGACAATAGCTTTTCTGTTCTTCAGTACATTACCGTGCGTGGAATTTTTAGCATCTTGACGGCGCTTGGTATCTCTTTGCTAATTGGTCCTACTGTGATTCGCCGCTTGAACTATTACCAAATCGGGCAAGTCGTACGAGACGATGGCCCGCAGACCCATCTTAGTAAGGCTGGCACACCTACGATGGGGGGCGTGCTGATTCTTGTTAGTATCGCACTAAGCACATTGCTATGGTCTGATCTATCGAATCACTATGTATGGGTGACTCTGTTGGTTACCTTACTTTACGGTGTAATTGGATGGGTAGATGACTACCGCAAAGTTTTTAGAAAAAATACGACAGGATTGTCTGCGCGATGGAAACTCCTTTGGCAAACCGTCATTGGTCTGGGAGCGGCTATTTCACTTTACTACACCGCGTTCAGCGCAGTTGAGATTAGCTATATTGTTCCTTTTTTCAAAAATGTGTCTATCGATGTCGGTATTCTTTATATTGCAGTCAGTTGCTTCATTATTGTGGGTTTTAGTAATGCGGTGAACCTAACCGACGGCCTCGATGGTCTGGCAATTTTACCGACAGTGATGGTGGGTGGCGCACTCGGCGTGATCGCCTACCTGGCTGGCAATACAGAATTCTCAGCCTATCTAAATATTCCTTATGTAGTGGGTTCCGGAGAGCTGATTATTTTCGCAGGAGCTCTATTGGGCTCTGGACTTGGGTTCCTATGGTTTAACACATATCCCGCGCAGATTTTCATGGGAGACGTTGGCGCGCTCGCGTTGGGAGCAGCGCTTGCTGTTATGGCGATCATCTCGCGTCACGAGATAGTGTTTTTTATTATGGGTGGGATATTCATAGCAGAGACAGCTTCGGTCATCATTCAAGTGACTTCGTTTAAGTTGACTGGTAAGCGTGTTTTTAAAATGGCTCCATTGCATCATCATTTTGAATTGAAGGGCTGGCCTGAACCAAGGGTCATTGTTAGGTTCTGGATTATAACTGTCATGTTGGTGTTGTTTGGCTTAGCCACATTGAAGTTGCGCTAGGTTCAATTAGATGCGCAGACAATTGGAATTAGACTAGATGACGATTGATCTAGATAACCGTCTTACCGTGATTGTTGGGCTGGGTGCTACGGGGCTGTCTTGCGTGAAATATTTCGCCCAAGCGGGTGAAAAAGTCAAAGTTGTAGATAGCCGCGATGAACCACCAGCTCTTGCGGCATTGAAAGAGCTGTATCCAGATGTAGAGTATGAATTAGGTGATTTTAATTTACAGACATTTATAACGGCGAAGCAGTTAGTCGTTAGTCCGGGCTTAAGTATTCGCTGTGCCGAAATAGAAGCGGCAAAGAAAGCCGGTGTTGCTATTACCGGAGACATAGATATTTTTTCTAAGCAGGTAGCCGCACCAATCATTGCTGTCACGGGATCGAATGGTAAGAGCACTGTAGTGGCAATGCTGGCGGAAATATTAAGAAAGGCAGGTAAGAATTTTGGGTTAGGCGGCAACCTAGATGGCGATAACTTTAAACCAGCCCTCGATTTGATCGCAGAAGGAGAAAAGGAGCTGTATTTGCTGGAATTATCGAGCTTCCAGTTAGAAACGACAGAGAGTTTAGGGGCGAGGGTTGCCACTATATTGAATTTGAGTGCAGACCATATGGATAGATATGAAGGGATTGACGACTATCACCGTGCGAAGCAAAGGATATTCACCGGTTGTAAGCAGGTAGTTATCAACCGCGATGCCAAAGAGAGTTATCCGCTTGAAAAGAATGAGGCAGCAGTGTGGGATTTTGGATTCGGCCGGGCAGGCATCAACTCTCTGGGGCTACTCGAAGAAGGTGGCGATTTATACCTTGCCTATCAATTAGAAAAGATTGTTTCGGTAAACGAGTTAAAAATTTTTGGTCAGCACAATATTTCAAATGTATTAGCAGCAATAGCATTAGCCATGGCAATAGACATAGACATGAATGCAATTAAGGCCGCGATCACCGAGTTCTGTGGATTGCCACACCGTTGTCAGTGGGTGGCAAATATTGAGGGAGTTGATTTTTACAATGATTCTAAAGGAACGAATGTTGGTGCGACTGTGGCTGCTGTTGAAGGTCTGGGCGAACATATTCCGGGGCACATAGTGTTGATTGCTGGCGGTATCGCTAAGGGCGCAAATTTCGCCGCACTGGTGCCGGCGATGAATAAATGGGGCAAGGTGCTGATTCTTATCGGGCAAGATGCGGCGGAAATAGCGAGCTATTTCGATAAAGAAACTCAGACCTATTTCGCAAGTGATATGCACGATGCCGCGCGAGTCGCATTGCAGCATTCCACGGCTGGTGATGCCGTGTTGCTCTCACCTGCTTGTGCTAGCTTTGATATGTTTGAGAATTTCCAGCATCGAGGCTTCGCTTTCATGAAGTCAGTGGAGACTTTGCAATGAGCATGGCGAGGGCAATAGCGCCCACTAACAGACTCATCAATCCGGTCCAGCCGCGGGCAGTAAATAGCATATTGTTGTTCACTTTCTTGCTGCTGTTTATCGGCTTGCTAATGATGACATCCGCCTCAGTCGAGCTAGCCAGTAGTCAATACTCTGACCCGTTCTTTTTCCTTAAGCGGCAGCTAATTTTTTCTGTTGTAGGAATATTCGTTTTAGTTGGTACTCTTCATATTCCAGTAACGAGCTGGCGTACATGGAGTTTGTATTTGCTAATGGGGTCGTTTTTGCTCCTTTTATTAGTACTTTTGCCCGGCGTAGGCGAGTCGGTTAAGGGAAGTACGAGAAGAATAGACCTAGTCTTCTTCGAACTTCAGCCTTCAGAGTTGGCGAAAGTTTTTATCGTGGTTTATCTCGCAGGATTTTTGGAGAGACAGTTAGATGAAGTTCGTGAAAAATGGTCCGGATTTTGTAAGCCGCTTCTAGTTGTTGGCGTCGCCGTGACTCTATTTCACTTCCAGCCTGACCATGGAACGATGGTTATTCTGACGCTTACTGCGCTGTGCATGATTTTTCTGGCGGGAGCAAAACTTCACCGTATTTTATTGATGTTGACCGTATGCATGGGAGGAATTGCTTTGCTTGCGGTCATGAAGCCTTATGTAATCGATAGGATTACCTCATTCCTAGATCCTTGGGCTGTTGAAAACGTAACTAATGGTGGCTATCAACAGGCGATGGCTCAAGTGGCATTTGGCCGCGGCGAATGGTTTGGCGTCGGTCTTGGAAATAGCATACAGAAGCTCTACTTCCTGCCAGAGGCACACAATGACTTCGTGCTTGCCATCGTCGGTGAAGAGCTCGGTTTGGTTGGTGTGGCTACGGTGATACTTCTGTTTTCTGCGCTTATTTATAAAGCCTTCTCTATCGGTCAGAAGGCGCAGCAAGACAACAAATTATTTGCAGCATTTTTTGCCTACGGTCTAGGGCTATTATTTGCAGGTCAGGCGATGATCAACGTTGGGGCGAGCATTAGTTTACTGCCTGTAAAAGGATTGACGTTGCCCTTCATGAGCTATGGAGGTGCGAGTCTGATCATGAGCTTTTTTATGATTGGGTTGTTGGTTCGCATTGAATACGAGATCGACAATAAGATTAATGATGTTGGTGAGGCGTAGCTAGAAACGTGTCAGCTAAAAACACAACTGTATTAATTATGGCCGCCGGAACCGGTGGTCATGTATTCCCAGCGCTTTCAATTGCGCAGAAATTGCAAGAGCAAAATATCCAAACTGAATGGATGGGCACTCATCAGGGAATGGAAAACAGACTGCTTGAAGGAACAGGGATTCGAATTCATGCCGTTTCTGCGAAGGGCCTCAAAGGCAAGGGCATAGCTAGACTGATAGCGGCACCTTTCATGTTAGCGCAGGCACTAATCCAATCAGTGCGAATACTTTTAAAGGTAAAGCCAGATTGCGTGCTGGGGATGGGAGGTTTCGTTTCAGGCCCAGGGGGCCTAGCAGCCAAATTAACAGGCAGGAAACTAGTGATTCACGAGCAGAATGCGGTGCCGGGTTTTACCAATAAATTGTTGGCGAAGATTGCGAATCAGGTATTTGAGGCCTTCCCGAATACGTTCTCGCAAAGCAAAAAGGTAATTCATACAGGTAACCCAATGCGCAAGGAAATTGCGCAACTCGCGCAGCGAACCAGAAGCCTTAAAGAGGCTTCTAGACCGTTACAAATTTTAGTCTTAGGTGGCAGCCAAGGCGCGTTGGCGATTAACAAAGTCGTGCCAGAATTGTTAGCAAATTGGCCAGAAGAAAATCGTCCGTCAACGCGTCATCAGACAGGTGATAGTACTCTTGAGAGAACACAGCAGGCTTATCGGGACAGGGGTTTGGTTTTGTCTAAGAGAATAGACGTGCTCCCGTTTATCAGTGACATGGCACAGGCCTATGTTTGGGCTGATTTGGTGATTTGTCGTTCCGGCGCGAGCACGGTTAGTGAGATTGCCGCGGCTGGTTTACCCTCTATATTGGTTCCGTACCCGCATCACAGTGATCATCAGCAAAAGCACAACGCAAATTGGTTGGTCCAGGCCGGCGCCGCTCTCCTACTGGAGCAAAAAGATTTAACTGTTCCTGCGCTAAAAGCGCTGCTGCTGGATCTGGATAAAAACCGTGGCAAATTACAGCAAATGAGCGATAGGGCAAAATCCATAGCAATTTGTGACGCAGATGAAATCATTGCGCGCCATTGTTTGGAGTTAATCCATGCATAGTGCAGCCAATCGACATGTTATTCCAGAGATGAGGCGCATCAATAGACTGCATTTTGTCGGGATCGGTGGCGCCGGCATGTGTGGTGTGGCCGAAGTATTGCTAAATCAGGGCTATAAAATCAGCGGCTCAGACCTCAAGAAGTCTCCGAATACTGAGCGCCTAGAGTCCATGGGCGCTGAGATATTTATTGGGCATGACGCGGCGAATGTGAAGAATGCCGATGTAGTTGTCTATTCCAGTGCTATCGATGAGCGTAATCCTGAAATCAAAGCGGCGATCAATGAGTCTAAGCCATTGATCGCACGTGCAGAGATGTTGGCTGAGTTGATGCGCTACCGTCACTCGATCGCTATCGCGGGCACGCACGGGAAGACCACGACTACGAGCATTGTGGCATCTGTATTGGCGCAGGCGGGTTTCGATCCTACATTCGTTATTGGAGGTTTACTGAATAGCGCAGGAACCAATGCTCGATTGGGAGAGAGCAGGTACTTGGTTGCAGAGGCAGACGAGAGCGACGCCTCCTTCATGCATCTACAGCCTATGGTTGCCGTTGTGACAAACATCGAAGCCGATCACATGAGTACTTACGGTGGTGACTTTGAGAACCTGAAAAAATACTTCATCGACTTTCTGCACAATCTCCCTTTTTACGGATTGGCTGTGTTGTGCATCGATGATCCAGTTGTGCGCGAATTGCTCCCGCGCATATCGAGACCGAAAATCACCTATGGCTTCGCTGAGGACGCAGATTTCAGAATCACTAGTTTGAGTCAGGAGCAACAAATCACCCAATTTGAAGTGGTGCGCAAGGAAGCCAAGGACAAGCTAAAAATCACACTGAATATGCCAGGTCGGCATAACGCGCTGAATGCGACTGCCGCAATTGCCATCGCAACAGACGAGGGTATCAAGGCGAAGGATATCCAGAGCGGTATCCAAAATTTTGCTGGAGTAGGTCGTCGTTTCGATGTGCAGGGTGAATTTGCCGTGGACGGAGGAACGGTCATGCTTATCGATGACTACGGACATCATCCGACGGAAGTTGCCGCGACACTGCGAGCCCTGCGTGATGGGTGGCCAGACAATCGATTGGTTATGGTCTATCAACCACACCGCTACAGTCGCACTAAGGATCTCTATGAGGACTTTGTCGAAGTTCTTGGTGAGGCGGATGTTTTGCTTCTGCTAGAGGTGTACTCCGCAGGGGAGAAAAAAATCGCCAGCGCGGACTCCAGAAGCCTCTGCCGAAGCATTAGATTACGTGGGAAAGTTGATCCTTTTTATGTAAAAGACGAGTCCGAGGTGCAGGGCATTCTAAGTGAATTAGTCCTGCCGGGGGACATCATTTTGACTCAGGGAGCAGGAAGTGTCGGCACTTTGTCCAAACAATTGGCCAAATTGGGTTTTAAAGCATAATTGATTGATTTTCATAGAAGGTTTTTGCATTTAAGGGTCAAGAAATAGAGAAATGAGAACGATACATAAAGAGAAAATCATAGCAAATTGTGGGCACGTCGTCGTACTGAAAGGCGGGAACTCCGCAGAGCGCGAAATTTCCCTGTTGAGTGGTGACGCGGTCTATCAGGGATTGCTGAGATTAGGCGTACAGGCAAGTGTTCTGGATGTGAGCGATACCGTTGTCGCAGACCTAGAACGCTTAAAGCCGGATCTGGCGTTGATCATGTTGCATGGTCAGGGCGGGGAAGACGGAACGATGCAGGGTCTTCTAGAAATTTTGAAGATTCCGTATACCGGGAGCGGTGTGCTGGCCTCTGCATTAGCCATGGATAAGGCGAAGAGCAAGCTGATTTGGCAGCGCCTCGAGTTGAAGACGGCCGATTTTGTCATGCTGAATGAGGCAAGCGATTGGCAGGTATTGATCGATAGATTTGAAGTCATAGTTGTGAAGCCAGTCAGTGGTGGATCGAGCCTGGGAATAGCAATAGTAAAAGACGCAGCAGGTCTCAAGAAGCAGTTTGAAATAGCTAGCGGATTTGATTCAGAGGTAATGGCAGAGAAGTGTGTTATCGGAAAAGAGTTTTCAGTGGGTGTGATTGAGGATCAA
>CALKDE010000255.1 GCA_938082955.1 uncultured Pseudomonadales bacterium | reverse complement strand
ATAATTAGTGTGGTTTGTGTCGACTTTTTAGTGTCCAGCGGCTTGATGGACTGGGCATAGTCAAGCAAGCCCTTGTCTTGCAATAACGGAACGAGTGCTTGGTAGAGCGCAGTAATACCATCGTCATTGAATTTGGACGCTATAGTGCCGAATACTGGCATCTTATCGGGCATTCGATCGAAGGCTTCGCGATTGCGCTGCACTTGCTTGCAGACGTCCCTGAGTGCGTCCTCGCTTCCCTTTCGGTCGAACTTATTGATAGCAAAGATATCGGCATAGTCCAGCATGTCGATCTTTTCGAGTTGGCTTGCCGCACCGAATTCGGGCGTCATGACATACAAAGACGTATCAACAAAGGGAACGATGCCAGCATCACCCTGGCCGATGCCTGGGGTTTCCACAATGATGAGGTCGAATCCGGAGAGTTTAATAGCGGCGATAATCTCGCTCAATCTCTCGGGAATTTCTACGGTAGCATCTCGTGTGGCTAGCGAGCGCATGAATATATTGGAGTGACCGATCGCGTTCATACGAATTCGATCGCCAAGCAAGGCGCCGCCTGTCTTTTTTCTAGTAGGGTCGATTGCTAGTACGGCAATTGTCAGCGAATCTGCGCTGTCTTGCCTGAATCGTCTGATGATCTCATCAGTAGACGATGACTTGCCTGCACCACCGGTTCCCGTTATACCCAAAATAGGTGTGGCTTTGACTGAGTCTGCTTTATCCTTAAAGATGGCTAATTCTTCATCACAGTAATCGCCATTCTCGATGCCGGTAATTGTGCGCGTTAGTGTGATTCTATCGCCGGTGTTGAGCTCCGCTGGATTTGGCGCGGTGGGACGACCATCTCCATCATGGCAGCGCCGCAGCATGTCGTCGATCATGCCTTGTAAACCGATGGTCTGGCCATCATTAGGGGAATAGATGCGGCTCACGCCGTAGGCGTGCAGCTCTTCAATCTCTGCTGGGATAATTACACCACCACCGCCACCGAAGATTTTAATGTGCGCCGCATCCAATTCTCTGAGACGGTCTACGAGGTATTTGAAATATTCGATATGACCGCCCTGATAAGAGCTGATAGCGATAGCATCGACATCCTCTTGAACAGCAGCGTCGACGATTTCCTGGACCGAACGATTGTGGGCGAGATGAATGACCTCGGCACCGCTGGATTGAAGAATGCGGCGCATGATATTGATGGCAGCATCATGACCATCGAAAAGACTCGCAGCAGTAACGAAGCGAAGCCATTTTCGTCCTGACTTCGACGTTGAAGGGTTCTGGGTTGGTTTTTGGAATGATACTACTGACAAATCTAGACCCCTTTTCTCTGCTTAATCTCACAACGACTTACTTTCTTAAAACACAGTTCACAGCCAGTTTAGCGCACTCTACTTTATCGCGCTCTAGTTTAGAGGCTTTGGAGGTCACCTCGCCGCCGTTATGGGGTGTTTAGCGAGAAACGAGACTATGGCAGCTGCTGTTTCTCGGGGCTTCTCTAGCTCCATGGCATGTCCAGCGGCCTTCAGGGCAACTAGCGTGATGCGCTCACCGAACTCTAGCTTCATTGGGCTACCATTCTCCGGCGGGGCCGTCTTGTCGTCTACCCCTTGGACGATCAGCATAGGTCCATTGCCGCCGGCCCACCATTGCTCTAGCGGAGTATTTCTATGTGCCTGCCCTTGGGAGCGTCGAGCATCAGGCCAGTATTTCAGTGCTCTTACGAAATCGAGCACAATCTGCTCATCGGTGTGTGGGGAAAACAATGTGCGTCTCGCCAGCCGCAATTTTTCGGCTTCAGTTAGGTTGGGTTCTCCCAATAATTGCTCCAATTCGTCTGGAATGGTGAGCGGCTTGGCTAAGCCTACCGCCGCAATAACAGATATGCTCGCACCTGATTGTATCACGCAAAGCTTAGTGGCGATGCTGGTCTACCTTGGGCTTTCCCGCGGCTGTTCTGTATAGTGCAGCCATGCAAGCATGGATACTTTTTACATTGTTGGCGGTGGTGATGCAGTCGGTCCGTACCGCCGCACAGAAACAGATTGCACAAAGCATTACTGCCGCCGCCGCTACACTAGTGCGCTACCTATTCGGTCTTCCCTTCGCGCTAGGGTATTATTTTTCTCTCTCTTATTTTTATCAAGGTGAGGAAATTGTGGGCAATGCGGTCTTTTATAGAGCTTCAACGCTAGCTGCCATAGCGCAAATATTTGCTACTGTTTTTCTAATTAAAGCGCTGACTTTGCGCAACTTTGCCGTTGGTACAGCATTGGTGAAAACGGAAGCTTTGCTAACTGCAGTTCTGGGGGCGGTATTCTTTTCCGCGGCACTGAGTTCTATCGCCTATCTTTCCGTTTTTTTAGGAGTTCTCGGCGTCCTAATCGCGAGCAATTGGAAAGTTAACTGGCGAGATCTGGTTGAGAATGAAAGTATAAAATATGGTGTCGGCGCGGGGCTGGGCTTCGCTTTGGCATCGCTGTGGATACGGGAGGCATCCCTATCTTTGGACATTCCGAGGCTGCTTAGCGCGTCAACTGTACTGCTTTATATGGTGGCGATCCAGACTGTGCTATGCCTGCTATTTGTGGCTATTCGGGAACGGATGCAACTTGTTCTGGTTCTGTCCCGTTGGAAATCATGCTTTTTTATTGGATTTACCAGTTTGGCAGGCTCAGTGGGGTGGTTCACGGCGATGAGTTTGCAGGATGCTGCCGTTGTTAAAACGCTAGGTCAAATTGAGTTTTTAGTTACGTTGCTTATAACCTATTTCTATTTTGGTGAAAAGATAACGCTAAAAGAATGCTTGGGTATCGCGCTTGTTGCAGTGAGTGTCATTTTGTTAATTAGTACCTCCTAGTCTTTACGGTCCGCGGCAACGGCAACTGCATAATTAACTCAGCTTCGTAACCCAGTCCTCTTGATCTCGCCAGAATATCTTGATTCCCTTCGGCGTCACGAATCTCAACTGTATGATATAGATCTGCTTTTTTAATTGGCGCGCTGATTGGAGACGTCATGCATTTTTCTGCCGAATTGGCCGATAGCTTGAGCCACATTCAAATGCGTGCACCGAAATCCTTGGTTTCTTGAGCTTGTGCATCTGGTGTATTTTCAGGTATGACTATCGTTGCGGGTATGCCTAATCGCTGCTCATGCTATGCCACGGCTTTGGCGTGATTGCCTGCTGACATGGCTATTACCTTGCACTTCTCATTGGTGTTGCAGAACGAGGAGCGTATTGGGTGCGCCTTTATCCTTAAAAGCAGCGGTAAACTGAAACTTCTCGAACTTCAGATACGGCTCGCTACTAGCCATCTTCGAAAGTGTCTGTGGTTGCTCGAAGCGCGTATTTATAGTCCCGCAGGAAATCCGGTTAGCGCCGTCCTGAATGTCTTTTCGTGGCAGAGCTATGGCGGCCAATGGTTCGCTACCATTCAATAATTAGGTCCGTTGATTAGACTGTATTGAAGTTTTAGTTTTTACCTAGAGCTGAGCCAAAAAAAGCCCAGCGTTTTTGGCGCTGGGCTTTTTGTTTCTTACGGTAGTTACATTCCCGTTTTCTTAGAACTCATAGTTAACGCGTGCGTAGACCATGCGTCCCAATGGGCTTTGGATCTGCGAGACAACACCTGCAATCATGCCAGTCTTCTGTGCTTCGCGATCGAACAGATTACGTGCACCAAGGCTTAGTGTTGCGTTACCGCCATAGACTTCCAAGTCGCTATACGTATAGAACATGTCAGTCTGTGTCCAGGCGCGTATCACTTCGGTAGTAGTCCAAAGATTCTCAGGGTGTAAGTATTGCTGAAAGCTAAACTCGTTAGCATCAAACAGCACTTCGTCTATGTAGCGCACGGTAGTGCTAATGCTGTGATTGCCTCTGCTCCAACCCAGGCCTATATTGGCGCGCCACTCTGGAATGATCGGCACGGCGCCGAAGGAGTTGTTTTGATGACCCTTAGCTTCCAGCAATGGCTTGAGAGGAGACTCCTGCCAGCTGTAAGTGTCAGTGTAGGTGGCATTCAGACTAGCTCTAAAATCACCCCAGCTGCCAAAGCCAATGGAGTCCAGATCAAAGTTGTAATTCGCCTGAATATCAAAAGCCTTAACCAGCATAATTGATGCATTAGTCTCACTACGGTTGATGCGCGTAGTGGTTGTAATGTCTAACGGGTCACGCTCAATGCGCTTGTCCGATGCTGGGTTCTGAGTCCATGCAGTTAGTGCCGCAACTGATGGGTATGGATTAGCATCTGTAGCTACGAAACCAGAAGCGGCCTGAAAATTTGCAAAATCCGCTCTTACGATATCTTGTGTAGTGGTATCGACAATACGGTCTGTAAAGTCAGTTTCGCTGTAGGTCAGATGTATATCTAGACCGTCGATCGGCGTTAAATCCATACCTATCGAGAGGCTTTCCGCCGTCTCAGATACCAGGTTCGGATTGCCAGTTCTACAAGATGTAATAAAGCCAGAGAAACTAGTGAACAGGTCGTCCACGTTACTCAGGGAGCAGCTGTCCGGCGCATTCAACTGGTTCAGAGTCGGCACAATGAAAGCCTCGCCTTGAGTCGCACGCAGTGTTACCCAATCAGCAGGACTGTAAGTAATACCAAATTTACTTACGACGTCTCCCTGGCCAGTACTGAATTGTTCATCGCGAACAGAGGCGCTGATTTCAAGATTGGCAAGTAATGGGAACGAAAATTCGGCAAAGAATGAGTCACTAGTGCGACCAAACTTTGTAGGAAGCGCTGCAATACTGTTCAGGCGATCATTTTGCTGTTGGTGCGTAGTGGGTACGTTTTTGTCGGTTTCATCCCGACGTTGATAACCTACTGCGGCACCAATTGGGCCACCTGGGAGCTCAAATCCACCCGGAGTGATCGTACCGTTGATCACAACATCGAAGGTCTCCAGAATGTCTTTGTTAGCAACACGATCTCGCGTATAGATGGCATCTGCTATAGCCTGTGAATTGCGGTAAGGAGAAACATCGGGAGCGGCAAACGGGTTGAAGCAAGCGGTTGCGTCATTGACCACATCGCAATTCAAACCCTGTTCAAGTGCGCTAAAGGAGAAATGCTGCGTTTGTGCGCTGACAACATTATGCTCGCCATAAGAATAAGTCGATGTTCCTTCCCAGCCGTCAATAAAAGGCACCGTGAAGTCGGCAGTAAATGATAAGCGCATGTCGCGTTCATCATTCTCTTTACGACTAATGTCGTCGCTGTCGAATGCTGCCGGTAGCGTGTTGGCTAATCCAAAGGGTAAATATTGACTACTAAAAGGCACATCTTCGTTGAAGGGTACGCCGCCATTTGGGTCAAACGCTAAGTTAGCAAATTGGTTGGTGGCTAATACCACAGCGCCCGCGCTATTACGCAAGGGTTGCTGATTGCCAAAAGGATCGCTGAGGATCATGCCAGCGCTATCTAGTAATGGTTGGGCAAATAACTCACGACCGTCGCCGCTGACAGCCCTAAAAGGGTTGCCTGGGATTTCGCCGCGAACGTCTGATAGGTCAGCAAAGCGAGTGCCCGGATTGCCTTGGTTCTGGCGACCGTGACCTTGCCATCTGCCCCAGAGTAATTGTCCGCTGAGCGCTAGGTCCTCATTCACTTCCCAGCTGATATTGGAATAGATTGAGGCTTGTGTCTTCTGTTCTACAAAGTCTCTGGTGTCACCGAAAGGAAACCAGCAACTGCCAAATGCGAGTGTTCCAAACTTATTGCCACCTTGTACCGTTGGATCGGTGATCGGGTCTGTACCACACAGAGGGTCCGCCGTTTTTGCAGTTGTTCCAAGCAGGGCGCCATTATTGTCTCGCTGCGGCACATTCCAGTTGGTTGGGTTGGCACCATTGTTATCTGTTAAGCCGGCTAACAGCAACTTGGGGCGATCGGCCCACTCTAACGTGCCGTTATGTCGGAAGGAGCCTGCAACTACTATGTCGACATCGTCGCCTAGTGATTTTCCCCATAGGAATGAAGTTGTCTGATCTCTGAAATCTCCGCGAGAGTCTGCCTCGTTGAAATGTTCAATCTTTAGGCCATCATAGCTTTTATAGGGAAGAACGTTGACCACGCCGGCCACCGCATCGGTGCCGTACAGTGCCGCAGCACCGTCGGTTACAATGTCGAGCCGCTGGATTGCTATGCTTGGCATCAGCCACTGCACATTGGAATTGGTAGTACGTTTACCATCGATCAATTGCAGCGTAGCGCGCGTGCCCAATCCGCGAAGGTTAAAGGCGGCGCCGTTACTCGAGGCGCCACTGGCCTGAATCGAATTGGTAACACCCGAGCCATTGTTGAACGTCATGTTCTGAACTATCTGGGCCATATTTAGCGTGCCCTGATCGGTAATGTCATCAGCTGTGAGAGACGTTATAGGAGAGGCGGCAATGATACCTTCGCTGCGACGGATAAAGGAACCCGTAACAACGACTTCTTCGACAGTCGCCTCATTTTGCTGAGCTGATGCGTAAAAGGGCGTGCTTAGCAGACCCAGTGCAATGCTGGTATAGAGCGCTTTGCGCCTAAAATTTTTATTTTGATAGTGGGATCTCATTTTACTTATACTCCATTGATATTATATTTTCG
>CALKDE010000254.1 GCA_938082955.1 uncultured Pseudomonadales bacterium | reverse complement strand
TCCGCACGACATTAAGGGTCAGGGCATCTATGCCTATGTCAGCCTAATGACCGACACCGAGGCGTCCGAAGAGCTACGCGCAGAACTACTGAAATTTGTCGCCAAAGAAATCGGCGCCTTTGCCAGACCAGAGATTATTCAATTCGCGCCCGGACTACCCAAGACGCGATCGGGAAAGATCATGCGTCGTATTCTGCGCAAAATTGCCTCTAACGAGCTCGAGAGCTTAGGCGATACCTCAACGCTTGCTGACCCAGACGTGGTCGATGAGCTGATAGAGAATCGAGTTAATCGATAGCGATAGCGATAGCGATAGCGATAAGACACATCGTTTTATTTACTAGACTCAACCAGTAGAAAGAGAAACTTCATGGAAGAAAAAAGATTAGGTCAGACAGATATCAAACTCACTCAGATTGGTTTAGGCTGCATGGGCCTCTCTGAATTCTACGGACCTCCAACCGAAGAGTCTGCTGCCATAAATCTTCTACACGAGGCTATCGAACTAGGCGTGAATCACTTCGACACAGCAGAAGGCTACGGAGTTGGCCGAAACGAGGCCTTATTAGGTAAGGCTTTCTTTGATAGACGCGACAAAGTTCGCATCGCTACGAAGTTTGGTTTCCTGCGCGACCCTGATACAGGCGCGCCGCTGGGCTTGGATGGCTCTAAGGAAAATTGCAGAAAGGCTGCGGAAGGATCTCTGCGCCGACTGCAAACTGATCACATCGATCTATATTACTTGCATAGAGTCGATCCCAATACCCCCATTGAAGAAACTGTCACCGAGATGGCAAAACTCGTGGCCGAAGGAAAAGTTGGCGCAATAGGCCTATCGGAAGTATCCGGCGCCACGTTACGTCGCGCGCAAGCCATCCATCCTATAACGGCGGTGCAGTCCGAATATTCCATCTTCAGCCGCGAGATTGAACAGGATGTGCTGCCTGTCTGTCGGGAAATAGGCGCCAGCCTTGTAGCCTACTCCCCATTAGGTCGTGGCATGCTCACAGGCAGCTTCAAGCGAGACAGCGAAATTTCTGAGACCGATTTCCGAGGATCCATGCAACCTCGCTTTAGCGGCGATGCCTATACTGCAAACCTGGTACTGGTTGACAAGATACTGGATCTAGGCAAATCACTAGACATCAGCGCTGCTGAAATTGCTTTGGCCTGGGTAGTAGCCAAGCAAGATAATGTCTTGCCGATTGCCGGCACCACGAAGCTTGCCAACCTAAAAACGAATCTTGCCTCGATGGAGCTAACCTTAAGTGCAGACGTGATAGCCTCACTGGATGAGCTAGCCGACCAAGTTGAAGGCACTAGATACAACGCACAGGGCATGCAGGTAGTTAATGCCTAACCTGCGTGGAAGCTAATGGCTGTCATTTCAGCAGTGCAGTTGAAATGCAACAAGTAGTCACGGTTGCTGTCTAACTCTGATAGTTGGAGCTATAGTTGGAGCCATAGTTGGAGCTATAGTTGCTGCCATTGGGTGTAAGATTAGCCGCGGCGTTCTGGTCCTATTCAACGGGCTTAGCTAGAGCGTTTTAGCTAAGTATCACGCAATTATGCTCACCTAACTCGCAAAACATTCATGCAATCTGGACTTAAAATTCAATTTAATCCCAACAGTTCATTGCTGATATCCCTGAGCAGGCGTTTGATCGCATTGTTCCCCCTCACGCTGCAGGGGTTAATAACACTGCTATTAACAGCCTATGCTCTACAAGTTTACGGCTATGGCGCCATGGACCTAGTCGTTTTCTCTTTGGCTATCTGTGCTCTAGCTATCCTAATATTTAGCCTATTCTGCTGTGTTGTCAGCGGCGTGTTTATTCAACGTCGAGTACGGATAAGCCTCGATCAACTCACTAATAGCCTCAAGCCGATAAAGGTCGAAGCCGGTTACCCGAATGAAACGGGCTTCCTGCTTCCCGCACTGAATTACTTCCCCTTGGTCAAACTCAGTTGGCAAGTAATCTATCCCGACTTCGTTGAGACAAGAATTCGTGTTGCCGCCGATGGCAAGCTCTGTGAGGAAATCGTCCCTCAGAGGCGTTGCAAGACCGAACACCTTACACGGCTGTTTACAGTTTCTGATGTGCTCGGTTTCTGTCGCTATTCCTGGCAACAGAAACAGGACATCTCCTGCAGCGCACTACCAAAAATCAACACAGTAAAACCTCTACCGCTTCTGCGTTCGTTAACTGCGGAGGATGGTATACCCAATCCTGCCGGTGATCCCGATGGCGACCGCATGGAAATCCGCCCCTATGTGCCAGGGGACTCGGTGCGCAATATCATGTGGAAAGTGTACGCCCGCAACCGACAATTAAACGTTAGGCTCGCCGAAAAGAGCGTCTTCCACAGTAATCGCACTGTTGCCTATCTGTTGAGCAGCGACAACGACGAAGCCGCTGCCGCTGTCGCCCGCGTTGCATTAGAGACAGGTGCACTAGGGGACGACTGGGCTTTCTCTGCCGATGGCTCCGAGATACCTGCTAACACGCTTCCCGCTGCGCTAGAGGCCATTGCAAAATCCAGAGCTATCGATAAACCACTAGGCTATGGGCTGGATGAATTCTTAACAAACAGCGCGGGTCAGGCCGGTGCGCACTGCATCGTATTTGCGGCAGCTGAATTCGCCCCTTGGTTTGAACAACTAAAGAAAACAATCTCTCGTTTCCCCGGTCGTTTCTCCCTAGTGCTCGCAACCGATGGATTCAACGAAACCGAACAGCTGAAACTATGGCAACGTCTCTTATTGCAAGATGACCCAACAACAGACAAAGGTAACGAAATTGGAGGCTCCAGAGCCGATTTGCTTAAGTTATTGACCGCTCTGGGGCAACTAGTAGAATCAACCGTAGTCGTGGACAGAAAAACAGGACTCAGTTTCGATCAGAACCTTAGAAAAGTGTAACTTATTGATTATTAGACAGTTATAAATCGAGCAATTACAATGACGCTGAACAGAACAAGCAACAAGGCAGCAAAGACACAGCATTTCTTGCCGACTAGTCTGCGCGCAGCAATTATAGCCAGTAGCTATTGGGTGCTAAGCCTGTCCCTGACCGTCGTCAGCGGCTCCCTCGCCTCCTGCATTGGCTGCCTATTAGCCTGTTATCTGATCGACCTTGGCATTCATCGATCCCCCTTAAAGCGACTACGCACCTTCACCATTAACTCGATGAGTCTAAGCTTTCTACTCGTGGGTCTATGGCTTGCATCACTCGTCACTAGTACGTCGCTGCTCTCGAGTTTTGCTTCACCGATGTTCTCTTACAACACGGGCGAGTTCATCAAGTGGTTTGCAATCAGCGCTTCACTCACAGTTTGCTTGCGCATCCTCGCACAGCGCACAAGCTATGGCGCCGTCATTGAAATACTCTTTGTCGCTATTGCCTTTGTTATAACCTTGTCTGCACATCGCAATGGCATGATCCATCGCCCCTTCCTTATCGGTGACTATGCGTTGACGCGCGGCATTGATCCCTCCTCAATTCTAATGGCATTCGGATGCGGCGCGGTTCTTTCGCTCGCTGCTCTGCTAATGATCGAGAATAACCATCGACGCCTGCCCTATCACTTTACCGTTCTCGGTCTTGTGTGTTTCTCACTGCTTTTTTATGTTCGTCTGTTTGGACTACCAACACCACAGCTTACAGACGATTTAGGGCTGACAGGACAAGAGCAAGCAGGCAATGGCGCCCAGCGCGAGAACCCCTTCAGAGATAGCGAAAACAATGCTGATGACAAAGAGGCGCCGGTAGCAGTCGTCGTTTTTCGGGATGACTATGAACCCTTAAACGGCTCCTACTACTTTCGCGAATCAGCATACTCCCAGTTCAATGGCACCCTGCTCGACTTTACGACACGCAGCGACATGGACCAGGACCTGATCAAGAACTTCACAAACTCGCGCATCGAGACCATTCAACCACCCAAAGCGACCGATCAGCGCACAACAGTTCGCACCAGTATCGGCATGCTAATCTCACATCGCACACCGTTTGGCCTAGAAAGCCCGATCGCCTATGAGAACACGGCGAACCCGAACAACCTGCGCTTCAAGCGAACCTATGACACCTACTCGCAAGCGCCGGAGTATGACTTCAACTACCTCCTGGGTCGCGAACTTGGCAGAGCCGATTGGTCGCAGGAGGTCTGGGATGAATACCTAGAACTGCCCGACGACCCACGTTACAAAGAACTCGCCGAGAGCTTGATCGTCGATTTAAAACCCGAGTTCACAGGTGACCCCTTTGCCAAGGCTTGGGCAATAAAGACTTATTTGGATGAGAGCGGCATCTACAGCCTGAAGAACGAGCATGCCTATGAGACAGACCCGGCCGGCTCCTTCTTATTTGGCGATTTAACTGGCTACTGCATGCATTTTTCCTTCGCCGCCACCTATATGTTTCGTAGTTTAGGCATCCCGGCTAGAGTCGGCATCGGCTACGCCGTTCCTGCTAGTAATAAAGCCGGCGGTTCATCGCTATTGATTCAGGCTGTGCATGGTCATGCCTGGCCTGAGATTTACTTTCGCGACATTGGTTGGGTAATTGTTGATCCGGCACCACAGCAAACGCTAGTGGATATGACTACCGACCCACAGAACAACCTACAGCAACTATTGGGCGATATGCTACGCAACGACGCATCTTTCGATGACTTCCTGCAATCACAACAAACATCCGCGATAAACCTACAACTGATTCTGAATGTTCTGTATGGGCTAATCTTAGCGACCCTACTTAGCGCCTACACAGTCAAGTTCTACCGCAGTTGGATTCCATCCCGAGCGGCGACAGACAAGCAATATCGGCTTAGCTACAGAGCAATGCTAGATCAACTTGCTGCCATTGGCTTGCATCGACAATTTGGAGAGAGCCGCGAACAGTTTGCCCGACGCGTCGAGGCGGTGGCGCCAAGCATGCACAAATTAACTAATCAACATCTCGCGCTGGCCTTAGGCTCTCAAGACAAGAACAGTTTTGATGCGGCAAAGTGGGCAGAGCTACGCAGTGCCATCGCACAAGAGATAGGTCGTAATACACAGACTTGGAAACGAGTCGTCGCCTGGATCAATCCTTTTTCCTGGCTACTCAGCAAATAATCTTAGTAACTCTTTACCATCGATCCGAACCCGTACAAAGAAGTGGAGCAAACTATGACAGACAGTATCACCGAAGTAGCTGAGCCAATGGGCCTCAGCGATACTGAGGAAGTAAGCAGCAATACTCAAATCGACGCCGCCGTTGATGTAGTAAATAGGCTCAGCGCTGCCGTAAAGCAGCAGGTTCTCGGCCGCGATGATGTTATCGAACTAACCCTCAT
>CALKDE010000253.1 GCA_938082955.1 uncultured Pseudomonadales bacterium | reverse complement strand
AACAACTATTTCGATAGCTAGAACTTTTGCTGACCGACACCGATATGATATAGCTCCAAATCGAGAATTGATTGCGCTGGGTGCTTCTAATTTTGTGGCTAGTTTTTCACAGGGCTTTCCTGTTAGTGCTAGTTTTTCGCGGTCGGCAGTTCATGCAGAAGCAGGCTCTACTTCTCCTTATTCCCTCGTTGTGGTCGCAGCCTGGATATTTCTCACTTTGCTTTTCTTAACAGAATATCTTTACTACCTTCCTACCGCAACGCTGGCGGCCATAATTATACTCGCAGTGCTCGGGCTAATCGATTTCACTCTAGTTAAACATTTACGAAAAACCAAACAGTCAGATATGTGGCTCTTGATGTTAACGTTTTTCTCTACGTTGATAGTTGGTATTGTCGAGGGCATTCTCATCGGAGTTGTATTTTCTTTAGGGCTATTTCTTTACCTAACAACTCGTCCACACACTGCGATACTGGGTCGCGTTGGAAATACTGCGGATTTTCGTAATTTAAAACACTACCCTGAGGCGACAACTTATATAGGCGTCATCATTATTCGTATTGATGCGCAATTTTATTTTGGTAACGTTAGTTTCCTAAAAACTTTACTCAAGAAACTGGAAATGGAATCGCCATTCCCACTGAAGACTATCATTATAGAAGCTTGTAGCATTGCTCAGCTTGATAGTAGCGCGGATTCGGTATTACATGATATTGCCGATGATTTCAAAGAACGCAACATAGAATTAAAATTCGCTAGCGTTAAAGTTCCCGTGTTGAGAGTTATGAAAGCATCTGGATTGTACGACAAAATTAAAGAGAGAAATTTTTTCATGAACATCGACGATGCCGTACAAGGCGAATCAAGTC
This sequence comes from uncultured Pseudomonadales bacterium, assembly GCA_938082955.1. Classification (GTDB taxonomy): domain Bacteria; phylum Pseudomonadota; class Gammaproteobacteria; order Pseudomonadales; family Pseudohongiellaceae; genus UBA9145. The sequence continues at coordinate 6,701 of CALKDE010000253.1, read as the reverse complement.
AGTAAGTTATAGTTTTATTACTCAGCCTCGGCCAGTAGAACATAGGCACCAAGACTAATTAGAATAGTTCCAGAAATTTTATCCAACTTGTCTCTAAACTTCCGGTTCCCTCGAATCAGATTAGCTGCTTTGTCTGCGAAAAATACAACGAATAAGTCGCAGGGAATAGCTGATAGCGTTACGATCAAACCAAGAAATAAAAACTGAGGCGCAGCTGGCCCTGCTTCTGTCACAACAAACTGCGGTAATAATGCCAGAAAAAAAAGTGCCGTTTTCGGATTGCTAGCTTCGATGATCACGCTGTGAAAGAAAATTTTCCTCGTCTCGAGCTCTACTAATACCTCCCGGGTCGTCTCACCGCCTGCTAATTCCTGGGGATTTTTTTTCCCGGTGAATAGAATTCCGAAATGTCCCAACCCCAGACATATAAGATAGCTAGCGCCAACTATTTTCAATAAAGTGTAGGCCACAGGAGAGTAACTAAACAGCACGGAAAGTCCTAACACGGCGGCAACAACGTGGAGCAAACTGCCTAGCGCTAACCCTGCAGTCGCAGAAAACCCGGCGGAAGAGCCCTGTGCAAGAGTCCGCGCCATCACATAAAAGTTTGCAGGACCCGGTGAGAGGTTCATGATGAAGGCTGCTGCGGTGAACAGCAGTAGATCATTTAGTGGTGGCATGATTTCACTTTCACCTTTTTTTTGGCAAAAAAAACCCATCGTTAGCGATGGGCTTTTCGTCTTTTTCTATCCTACTACGTGTAAAGGCGTGTGCTTACTTGATGGGACGTACATAGCGCTTTATTCCACCAACCGGGCCAACCTCGGCGCCGAAGATATTTCCGTGTGCATCGGCTACTACACCTTCAGCAGTACAAGTGCCACGACAATCTGGTTGTGGGTCAGGAATCAGGAATTCTACTTCGCCGGTAATAGCACTTCCGATACGGATACCACGAACCCAGTCACCGTGATCGGGGTTAACCGAACCTGATTCTGAATCGGCACCATAAAGAACGTCATTTTCGTCGATGTAGATGCCACTCAAGCGGCTGAATTGATGCCATACATCGAGTAGGTTTCCTTCTTGATCGAAGATCTGGATACGGTCATTGCCGCGGTCTGCAACGAATAGTCGTCCTTTGGAATCCATAGCCAGACCATGTGGCTGGCGGAAATTACCTGGCTCAGTACCCCATTCTCCGAACGACAAAAGGTGGTTTCCGTCAGCATCAAACTTGTGGACGCGGTTGGTAGAACCTTCAGCGCTGGAGTGTCCCTCGCCAACGAAAATGGACCCGTCAGGGGCAACATGTACGTCATTTGGCGTGTAGAAATATTCGTCGTCCTGTCCGCCGCCTTTTTTGCCAATTGACATCAGGTGTACACCGGTGGGGCTGAATTTGTGGACCTGGTGGCCATAATGCTCGCCATCATAGCCTTGTGTCTGCTCTGAGCCACGTGCGTCAGCGACCCAAACATTGCCGTCGTGGTCGACGTGAATACCATGAGGCCAAGTAATGTAACCCGCGCCGAAGCTACGAACCATGTCGCCGTTCTTGCTGAACAACATAATTAGGTTTGTGTCAGGTTTCTCAACGCAGGCATTGGCGTTGCCGCCGCAACGTTCTGCGACCCAGATACTTTCGCCATCGGAATCAATTTCAACTGTGCTAGAGGAGCCCCAATCGCGACCTGCAGGCATCTTGAAATAGCCAGATTGGGTGCTATAAGGGTTTTCCAGATCGTTTGTAGGAGGCATGTCAGCTTGGGCAAAAGCCAAGGCTGGGGCTATCGCCAATGCCAAAAAGGCCGATTTCATGTTTTTATTAGTCATCGTCTAGACTCTCGTTGCTCTTGCATTTATGGAAGGGGTTATAAGAATAAACTAGGGGTAATAGCAATACAATTGTAAAGTGTGCCAGAGTTATACGGGCCTTGAGGAGACGCTTATGGATATAAAAACAGCGAGTATTTTCGTAAAAGATCAGAGCAAAGCTCTGACGTTCTACACCGATATACTGGGCTTTTGGAAGGTTAACGACGTCGATCTGGGCGAATTTCGTTGGCTGACGGTCTCGAGCGATGGTTCTGGCGAGACAGAATTGCTTCTGGAGCCCAATGCGCATCCAGCGGCGAAAACCTATCAGCAAGCTATTTATGCCGCTGGCATACCGACAACTCTTTTCCACAGCGAGGATATTCACGAAGAATATAGACGACTGACAGCGAAGGGCGTCTCGTTCAAGGACAAGCCGCTTGAGAATGGTGGCGCTTGGATTGCAATCTTCGACGATGACTGCGGCAACTGGATTCAATTAATCCAAGGTTAGTCTCGAATGCTGTTGCTTGTAATGTGAGGTGCGATTTGTAATAGCTAACAATTTTCCTGGGCCAATAAATAAAGTGCCACTTGCACCATTATTATCCTATCGATATCTCGTTAGGCTACGAGCCATTTCGGTTTAGCCAAGAAGACCAACTAACATAAAAACTATCCATAGTTACGGCGAGCAATAAAAAGCAGGCGGATAGAATAATTGTCTACGACAGATAAGCACTATCAGGACTTGCGAACGGAAGAAGAAAGGCGCTGAAGAATAAGGCCATTTTAGGATTGGTCAGTGCTACCCAAAACCCTCGCTGCATCGGGGCAGTGATTGGTGTCGACTTTTTCTGTGTAGAGAAGGTGTAGAGAGCATTGATGCCAAGCAAAAGTAGATAGGCAGCACCACTTCAACCAAATAAGAGCCTAATTAAGCGTAGCAAGGAACACGGCAGTTCCCAACGCTGCACTAGCGTGTTGAATTGTTATAGCGAGAGTTGTACCTATTATTGTCTACAAGCCTCGCCCGTTTGCTTGTCAATGATTCCTCACTAGTTTTCTATAGGGTCTGTACTGGATACTCGAATTCCGAAGGGATCTATTTCGATGAGCACATTAGCCGTGTCGGTAATATCGCGTGGGGCGGCTTTTGAGTCGTCATGATAGGCATAGACTACAACCTTTAATGCATCGGCGCGGCGCGCGGGCAGGCTAGTCATTTCTGAATCAAAACCCTGGGGTATAAATACATTCACGATGTCTATCTTGTTGCCGGCATTTCGCGTGAACTGTCGCTTATTCGAGTACCAAGCAGACTTCGTGTCGGGTAGATTGCTAACTGTTTCAGCATCGTAGATAAAGATCACATCTACTTCAGTAATGATGATTGCGTTTGGGTCTAGCGTGGAGGAGATAAAAACAGAACTCACTTCAGCAGTCACACTGCCCGAAAACAACAAGAGTGAATAAAGAGCCATACAAGCAGACAGAAATCGTTTACTAAACATGTGTGATTCGATCCAGGAAAATATTTGAGCCATCCAAAGTTAGCAATGGAAGTTGGGGTGCTACAACGCCGTGAATAAAAAAACCAGAGTTGGATAGTCACCCAACTCTGGTTTTTTGAATTTTACAAAACCCGCGAGTGAGGTCAGGTTTTGAGTGCTTGAATAACTTTCTATTCTTCCGTGGCAACAGTTCCAGTCTCGGACTTAGGAGTGCCGTCTCCGTTCAGACCCATAGACTCATAGCGCCTCCAACCGGCGAGGATGCCCTGTAAACCATGATTGCCTTCGTGGCAGGCATATTCGTAGACCGGGTCGGCGGCGCGGCGCATAGGTACTCGGCCGGACCAGCTTTCATCCCAAGACAAGGGATCTTCCACGGTGAAGTCATAATCGAGCGTGTCCCCATCAATCCAGCTAAAGCGTTCGGAAATCACGGCCTGATCCGACATGCCACGCAGATTGTAGTCGTGGTAGAAGTGCTGCGTAGTTATAACCAGCTCGTCACCATCCCAGTGTGCGACTGAATCGCCCTCCCACTTCAGCTGCTGCGTGCTGTGTTCGCTACTCAGCGGAATGATGCGCGCGGTATGCACCATCTCATTCAAGATCATAATAGTGTCTTTGGTCTGCACTATCTGCATATTGTTGTTGTAGGAGCCTGGGATCATTGGCGGTCCACCGACAAAACCGACTAGGCACCGATCAATTGTTGTTCTGCCCTCGGGGCCAGCACTTTCAAACACCATCTGACCATAGGTGGCACGTCGCTCGCGACCAGCGGCATTCAATACCGGCACACGGCCATTCGGTGGATCGTAGACCAGCGAGGTACGACGATCGGCGATGGTCTCAACGCCACGCTCGTACCAAAATTCGTTATAGGAGATCACGCCCGGCGGATAACCGGCGCCACCCACGGAATCGATGATCAGGTCGCGGTTCTGGCGACGTCTCTCAAAAGCTTCCCATTCAACAGCCTCCTCTGGCGTTAGAGTCGCCTTGTCGGCGAGTTCTCTTGGGCGGTTAAGCGGAGTGAGCGTCCTGAAGGTATAGGTGCCCTGAAAATCTGGCTGACCGTACTCGGTGCGCGGTATATCTGTCGACTGCGCGAGCAGTTGTGGCGCGACTATAAGGCCGATGATTGCTAAAGAAAGTTTCGTGAGTGCTCTGTTGTGCATGTGAACCTCCAACAGTATTCTAATTATAATGAGATGTTAAACTAACTGATTGAAGCTACTCGTATTTAGGTGAATTTTCAAGGATATTCGGGCCTTACTAGAGGCTAAATACGGGTGCTTAAGTGGGAAAAACGGCGCAAAAACGGCAGCCAAGACTAACGCAGCCTGCTTGCTACAAGTCAGGCTTATCGGTCTATTGTAGAGCGTCCCATCTGCCTAAAGGCAGGACAAGAATAATCAGGAGTAAGCAATGAAACACTCAAAATTGCTAGTCAGCCTGATTTGCGCGCTATCGCTGATTGGTGGCATAGGCTCTGTGATCCAAATGGCGGTAGAGACGACAGCGGCAGTGATGTAAGGCGCCATTCCAGATCGTTGGGGCCTTAGTCTTCAGGCACGGTGATTGCCGCACCCTTCAAAATGGCCAATGTTGCTCCTGGGGCGGTCATCATGATCGCCACCACGGTCATGATCATTGCGAGCATGACACCGAACATTCTAAACACCAGGGTACTCTCTTGGCAGATGCACAAGACTTGGCAGATGCAAAAGACTTGGCAGATGCACAAGAGCAGATTGTCGATGAGCGCCAGCTAAGCCTGCGAATTAGCTTTAACGGCAGTTAAGACTTAGCTTCTAGCCGATCAAATTGAATTGATTGAGTAGGTGGTTTATTCTTGGCATCGACTGAATTTTCCCGCTAGAGCATGCTGATGGCCATTTCCGCCAGTTTTAAGAATAGTAGCCGAAACAACAAGAACTCTGCTGATAAGCAGACGCGCTCCTCAATGGCAGCATTCAAGTTTCCATTTGTACTATCCATATCTCTTATTTTTCTAAGTTTTGTTCCTCGAGTTCAGGGCAATGCCGCACTAGTTTGGTCCTTTTGGGGTGCTGCCGCCACGCTGCTCCTGTGGCAAGCGTATCTGCTAGTTAATTCTAGAAACAAGAACGAGGAGCATGTGTTCAGTGTAGTGTTGCGTCCACAGCACTACATTCAAGCCATGGTTCAGTTCAGTGTCTATGCTTATTGGGGCTATTACTGGCGGCCGGTATACGATCATGCCTGGCTGATGTTAGCGCAGCTACTCTTTGCTTATACCTTCGATATGTTGCTGGCCTGGTCGAGACGTCGTGAATATAGCTTAGGCTTTGGTCCCTTTCCGATTATTTTTAGCATCAATCTGTTTCTTTGGTTTAGGGACGATTGGTTTTATATGCAATTCGTGATGATTGCCGTGGGTTTCATGGGCAAGGAATATGTACGTTGGAATCGAGACGGGCGCAGCTCGCATATATTTAACCCTTCCGCGTTTGCGCTAGGCCTTTTCTCCCTCGTATTAATCGCTACCAACACGACTGGCTTGACCTGGGGTCAGGATATCGCATCGACTCTTACTCTGGCGCCGAACATCTACACATTCCTCTTTTTAGTTGGCTTGATTGTCATGTACTTCTTCTCCATCACGCTTGTTGCCAGTATGGCGGCGATTACCTTGTTTGGAGTCAGTGCCCTGTATTCCGCTAGCACGGGTGTTCCATACTTCCTCGATTCGGAGATTCCTGCCGCTGTTTTTCTAGGGCTGCATCTATTGATTACCGACCCTTCTACCTCGCCGAGAACGCCACTAGGGAAGACGTTTTTTGGAGTGCTTTACGGCCTCGGGGTGTTCGGCCTGTATACCCTTTTAGGCGCTATGGGCGAGCCAACGTTCTATGACAAACTCCTCGTCGTGCCACTGCTCAATCTGAGTGTTATCGCTATCGATAGAGCGGTTCGATCTATCCATTCGACAGCTTGGTTAAACGTTTGGAAAGAGAGCTGGCTCGGTGGGCACGCTAATCTAGCGCACATGAGTATCTGGATAGTGGTTTTCGCTTCGATGTCTTTTTTGGGCAAAACCGACAACAAGCATCAGGGCGATAGCCTGCCATTCTGGGAACAGGCCTGCGCGAGTAACTTATCCAACGCTTGCGGCCGACTGCTACAACTGGAGGCGAGCTATTGTGCTGACAATGCAGCCTGGGCGTGCAACGAAATAGGCGCGTACTATCGCGAGGGAATAATTACCGAACCCAATCAAGAGTTATCCATGGCCTATTTCTCGCGTGGCTGCGAGTTGAAGTTTCAAGCGGCGTGTCTAAATCTTCTAGACACAGAATTGGTGGCGCGCGAAGTGCCACATGAATT
>CALKDE010000252.1 GCA_938082955.1 uncultured Pseudomonadales bacterium | reverse complement strand
AGCATGGCTCCAGTCAAATTGTGCCTAGTATTTGCTGTAAGCTTTTTACTTTCAGTGCAATCGGCCTCAGCAACCACAGTCCGCGTAATCACCTCCCTAGGTGACTTCTCAATAGAGCTGTTTGACGATGTCGCGCCCATTACTGTTGCCAACTTTTTAAACTATGTAAACTCTGGCCGCTTCAATAGCACGGTGATACATCGTTCCGTGTCGAATTTTATCGTTCAGGGAGGTTCATTCAGCTTCGATGCAAGCACTGGCAGCATAATATCTGTTGCAACAGACGCAGCAATACAGAACGAGTTCAGCGTCTCCAATACGCGAGGAACAGTAGCTATGGCGAAGCTGGGAGGTGATCCAAATAGTGCAACCAGCGGTTGGTTTGTGAATCTTGCTGACAACAGTGGCAATCTTGACGCACAGAATGGCGGCTTCACCGCGTTCGGTCGCGTCATTGGTGATGGCATGACGGTTGTGGACAGTATCGCAGCACAACCGACATATACACTCGCCGGCCTTAGTGATTTCCCGCTGATCAACTATGTCAGCGGTGCCGTCGTGACTAGCAACTTTGTAAACATCGCAATCGCAGTTGAAACTGAAGAGGAACCAACACCTGCTCCCAACTATTTCGATGAAGCCAGCGGCCTGTTGCGCGTCACCGTGGATGCTGGAACATCGGGGCTCGCTTCATTGGCATTCTCCATTACGGCAACCGAACCCGAGGTTATCGTGCAACTCGACCTTAGCAGCGTTGTAGTTCTGACCGATACCGTAGATAAGATAGCGACCTTCGATGCCGAAACTGGCAGGCTGGTCTTGCCAGAACTTGTCGTATCGGGAGAGGTTGCGTTTCGTAAGCTAAGCTTTATTTTAACTGATACACAGCAGCTGTTATTTACGCTGGAGTCATTCGAACAAATTTAAGCGGCGCTGACTGCCAGCCGTCTAGAATGCTGGTGCCAGAGCGCCGTTGACTACGGCTATCATAGCCATTATTCTCCCTGTAAATCACAAGAATCCGGCGATTGCGGAGCACAGGAGAGAGTCATGAGCATTAAACGATGGATAACAGCAGCCGTATCAGCGGTTACCTTGGGGGCTGCATTCGTAGTTATACCCGTTCTAGCTCATCATTCGAGCACGCCTTTCTACGACCCTGACCAACGGGTCGAAATTGAAGGCCCCGTTACACGCTTTGTGTTTAGAAACCCACACGCCTTTCTTTACGTAGATGTTGCTGACGACAGCGGTGCAACTGTTGAATGGCAGATCGAATTAGGCGCCCCTGTAAGCATACGCCGCGCTGGCTGGACTCCAGACTCACTCCCCGTAGGCATGATCGTAAAAGCCTCCGGCAGGCCTTCGCGCGCTGAAGGCACTACAGGCCTGTGTTGTGTGCGCATGACTCGCGCTGATGGCACCCCGGTTTTGGAAGGTGGTCGCGTTCAGGAACGAACTCAACCACCAGAATAATTCGCAGGGTATTACCCTTACAAATCTGGACGAGGCCGTAGATCACTCTTCCTAGGCGGCTTCACAAAATAACAAAGTAGAACATAACCAGTATTCAAGGCGGGAACAATATGAGAGCAACTACATTCATGAGAGAGAAGTCTGTTATTGCAGTTTTGCTTTCTCTAGCGATTGGCGCCACTGCAAGTCAAGTAAACGCACAAGCCGATAACCAAATACCCGATATTGCTGGAACCTGGAACGGCGGCTTTAGCGCAAGGCCGGTAAATGGCGAAGGTGTTCCCTGGGGCGACGAGAATTTCCCCAAGCTGAATGCGCGTGCCCTAGCCTATCAAGAAGTCTGGGAAGAGATCATGGCGCCAAAGTACGACTGCCAGCCCGCCTCTTCGCCTGCAATCCAATACGACCCTTACCACATGGAAGTCGTGCAATGGCCCGACCGCGTCCTGTTTCGTTATGAGAAAGATGATCAGCTACGTACCATATGGCTAGACGGCCGCGAACCCAAGTCAACGGACTTCGGCGTTCAAGGTTTCTCTGTAGGTCACTATGAAGATGACGCTTTGATTATTACCACTACGCACTTCGTGTTCGATGTTGCCGGCTTCGATGATTACAACGGCATCCCCTCCTCCTCACAGAAGATTGTTCGCGAACGCTACTGGATGGACGGAGAAGACCTGAAAGTAACATTAGAAGTCGAGGACGCGATGTTCTTACTCGAGCCTACTTCTTACACCACTCGATGGCTTCCAGCATCCGAGGGCTACAGGCTACAAGCATACGACTGCGACGCTGAATCGTCACGTGCATCTGTGCGCTTCTTTCCATCGAAGTACTAGTGAACCCTCTTAGTTGAACGAATCGAATTTGCGTCATCAATTGATGATTGCAAATTCGATTCGAAATCAGCAAGAGCCTGCCCGCCCTAAATCATGAGTAACCCCCGCTCCCTTGTAGATACTCAGAACTCCTTTGGATGGTTTTCGATAGGCCTGCATTGGTTTGCAACGCTAGCAATTATTCTGCTGTGGTTTGTCGGCCAGAGCATCTCCTGGCAGTCTGTCGAACAGATCGATGCACGCAGAACACTGCACATCACTATCGGCTTGATCGCTTGGTTACCACTTATCGCACGAATAATATGGCGCTATAAGTCGGGCCATCCCCACGTCAGCGGCCAAACCCTGCTTGAGCATCGACTCGCCAAGGCAGCACACCATCTCATGCTACTGGTACTGTTAGTAATGTTGATATCCGGACCGCTCACAGCCTGGGCAATGCCTGATCACAGCAGCTTGTCGGAGTTCGCCTTCATTTTTCATTCTAATGCAGCCAAGGCACTCGCCATGTTAGTAGTGCTGCACATATTGGCAGCGCTGAAACATCTGATGTTTCACGAGGATGAGACTGTAGCTAGAATTTTTGTTCCGCGTAAAGATGCTACGCAAGATGAAGGATAAAAATGCTCTAACCCGTTCCTACGTAGGGAATGAGGCGCCCACAAAGTAGGACACCCGTCCAAAGCGTGAGCGAGGCATAGGCAACAAATTTAGCCATTGGAGGCGAGGATGTCGTTGCATCCCAGCCATGCATAATCGGGCTTACTTTCCAGTAGTACAAAGCAGCATTCAGTCCAGCCAGTAACACCAAGCCCATCTTGATCTGAAAACCTATGTTCACCGAATAGCGCATCGGATCGCCATAAAAAAATAGTATTCCGGTGAGCAGGTTGATGCCGAAACCGATCAGAACTAAGGGCAAAAGACGATGAGTGGCTGCTGGGTCAAAGCTGCGGAAATGCCCGGCCATGCGCAAATCGATGACGAGCAAGCCACCCAATAACAGCGATAGCCCGATGAAATGGCTAATCTCCATGACTGGCCAAAGCCAGTAGGTCTCCTGAATCCACGAGTTGAGCGAACCACCAACAATTGACTGTGCAAATGTTTCCACGGTTGGGCCTCTAAAAAATATACGCGATCAGGC
>CALKDE010000251.1 GCA_938082955.1 uncultured Pseudomonadales bacterium | reverse complement strand
GCGCCTGTAGCTAGGATCTTGAAAGCAGCCGAAAGGCCTTAATCTTTTGTCCCGTTTTCAACAAAATAAAGGTATATTGGAGGACTTCAATGTCACTCAATAATTAGATTTTTAAATGTCTGAAAATTTGCCTAATCCGCCCTTCGCGCACCTCAGACTTCACACCGAATTTTCAATCAATGATGGTATCGTTACCATCAAGCCCCTTATCGCGAGACTGCGCGAGAATTCTATGCCGGCGGTTGCTATTACCGACTTGGCAAATATGTTTTCCCTCATTAAATTTTACACCGCCTCTCTCAAGGCCGGCATCAAGCCCGTCTGTGGCTGTGATGTGTTGGTTGAAAGCGACGACGGATCGAAACAGACTCGCCTGGTGTTATTGGTTAAGAGCCAGGCCGGCTATCTCAGCCTGACTAAACTCATCTCTGAGCTGTACACCGAGAACCCGAGCCAGAGTGAGCCGTCTGTGTGCAAGTCGCAATTGGCAGGGCGTGTCGATGGCCTGATCGCTTTGTCGGGTGCGCAGAACAGCGACATCGGACAAGCACTGCTGGCAGATGAAAAAGACCTAGCAAGGGAGTTGCTAGTTGAATGGCAGAAACTGTTCCCGGAAAATTTCTATCTAGAGCTGCAGCGCGTGGGCAAAGCAGAAGAGGAGGACTATATCGATGCCGCTGTTGCTCTGGCTATCGAGACGAACACGCCTGTGGTCGCAACGAATGATGTGCGCTTCCTCGATCAGAATGATTTCGATGCGCACGAGGTTCGTGTGTGCATCAATGAGAGGCGCACTTTAGATGATTCGCGGCGACCTCACAATTACACCGATCAGCAGTACTTAAAGACCCGCGATGAGATGGGAGAGCTATTTAGCGATATTCCTGAGGCGCTGGAGAACTCTTGGGAAATCGTAAAACGCTGCAATCTTTCGCTGGTACTAGACAAGCCTTGTTTACCGAATTATCCCGTGCCCAAAGGCATGGACATGGAGCAGTATTTTTCCGAGCTGAGTTCCGATGGGCTCAGAGACCGGCTGCGTAGCCTCTTTGGGGATGACTATGAGACGAAAGACGTCGAGAAGCCCTATTGGGAGCGTTTGGAGTTTGAGTTGGGCGTCATCAACCAGATGGGTTTCGCGGGCTATTTTCTTATCGTAATGGAGTTTATTCAGTGGTCCAAAGACAATGATATACCAGTCGGGCCAGGGCGTGGCTCGGGTGCAGGTTCCATTGTCGCCTATGCGCTGAGAATTACCGATCTAGACCCGCTTAAATACGATTTGTTGTTTGAGCGTTTCCTGAATCCGGAAAGGGTGTCGATGCCCGACTTTGACGTGGATTTTTGTATTGAAGGTCGCGACCGCGTTATCGCGCACGTAGCCGAGTTGTATGGCAAAGAGGCGGTATCGCAGATCATTACCTTCGGCACCATGGCCGCCAAGGCTGTAGTACGCGATGTGGCGCGAGTGCAGGGCAAGCCTTATATGCTGGCTGACAAGCTTTCCAAGTTGATTCCCTTCGAGCCCGGCATGACCCTGAAGAAGGCGTTTGAGGTGGAGCCGCTGTTGGGTGAATTCGTCGATTCTGATGAGGATGCGCAGGAAATCATGGAAATGGCTTACAAGCTTGAGGGCATTACTCGTAATGTCGGCAAGCATGCCGGTGGCGTGGTTATCGCGCCTACCAAGCTAACGGACTTTACACCGCTGTACTGCGACGAATCCGGCCAAGGCTTAGTTACCCAGTTCGATAAGAACGATGTGGAGACAGCAGGTCTGGTGAAGTTCGACTTCCTCGGGCTGCGCACACTGACCATCATCGATTGGGCTGTGAAGATGATCAATGCCAGGGCGGCTGATGGGGTGCCGCCTGTCGATATCACCAAGCTTCCTCTAACCGATGAACGGGTGTATCGCTTATTGCAGAAGGGCGAGACCACGGCGATTTTTCAGCTTGAATCCCGCGGCATGAAGGACCTGATCAAGCGTCAGGTGCCAAATAGTTTTGAAGACATTATCGCCCTCGTGGCCTTGTTTCGACCGGGTCCTTTACAGTCGGGCATGGTGGATGATTTTATCGATCGTAAACACGGTCGCACGCACGTGGTCTATCCACACGCTGAGTTGGAACCAGTTCTCGGCAATACTTACGGAGTGATTCTCTATCAAGAGCAGGTGATGCAGATCGCCCAGGTTCTCGCGAACTACTCACTGGCCGGCGCGGATATTTTGCGTAAGGCCATGGGTAAGAAAGACCCGGCAGTAATGGCGAAGCAGCGTACCTTGTTTCAAACTGGAGCCGAGGCGAGAGGAATCGATGCTGACCTGGCCGCCTCTATCTTTGATTTGATGGAGAAGTTCGCAGGCTACGGTTTCAACAAGTCGCACTCGGCAGCGTATGCGCTAGTCTCTTATCAAACCGCATGGCTAAAGACGCATTATCCAGCCTGTTTTATGGCGGCGGTGCTCACTGCTGAAATGCAGAATACTGATAAGATCGTAACCTTGATCGATGAGTGCCGCTCGATGAAGTTGGTCATTGTGCCTCCAGATATCAACCTTGGTCAGTTCAATTTTACGGTAAACGAAAAGGACGAGATTGTATACGGGCTCGGCGCGATCAAGGGCTTAGGCGAAGGCCCAGTTGGCAGCATTCTCGCCGCAAGACAAGAGCTGCCATTTACAAATCTGTTGGACATCTGTCAGCGAGTGGACAAGCAAAACGTCAATAAGCGCACCATGGAAGCGTTGATACGCTCCGGAGCCCTGGACAACATGGTGGAGGGCGATCTCGACTATGCGCGTTCCTTGCTCTCGGCACTGTTGCCCCAGGCGATGCAGGCAGCTGAGCAATCTAGTCGAAATCAAGCTAGTGGTGTTGAGGATATGTTCGGAGATATTGCGCCGGCGGGCACAGAAGATGCAGACCTTAGCGCCTCTAATATCACGGTCCTTGCCTGGGCGGAGCAGCACCGTCTTAAGGTGGAGAAGGAAACTTTGGGCTTGTGGTTGTCAGGGCATCCAATCGATGAGTTTCTGGATGAGCTCTCCCATATTACGAAGAATAGGTTGGTTAATCTGCGGCCGGAGCGAGGACCTCAAACGATTGCAGGTGTACTGCATAGCATTCGTACTATGAAAAATAAGGCAGGAGATACAATAGCATTCCTGGTATTGGATGATAGTAGCTCTCGTTTCGAATTCTCCTTGTTCGCAAAAGAATACGAGCAGTACAGAGAGACGTTGGTTAAAGATGTGATCATGGTGGTGGAATGTGCTGTGAGCACCGACGACTACAACGGCGGCATGCGCGGCCGCGGCAAGAGCATAATGACACTATCCCAGGCGCGTAAACGCAATGCACACCGTCTGGCATTGAATCTCGAATCGGCGTCGCTTGGCAGTGATTTCTGTGCGCATCTCGCGCGCATTCTAGAGCCTTATCGTAAACCAGCCGAGCTTGCAGAAGTTGAGAGTTCAGCGACTGCAAACGGTTTAGGCGGCAGTTCTGCCCCGGGTATTAGTACGCGTCATCCGCATCCTGGGCAGTTTCCAGCAAGTGCTCAGCCCGCCTGGGGGACAGCGGATGCGGGGGAGGGCTGTCAGGTTATGGTGCGCTATCAGCGCTCTGACTCCATTGGGTGTATAATGTTGGGTCAAGAGTGGGTTGTATCGCCTGCCGATGATCTGATTCAGCGTCTGCGGCTGGAGTACGGTAAAGACAAGGTAGTGTTAAGTTATAAATAGACAGTGTTAAGTTACAAATAGACAATAACGACAAGAAAACTAGCAGGAAAAATTGAGAGCAGCATGGATCCTAATTATCTCGAATTTGAACAACCCATTGCGGAGTTAGAAGCCAAGATCAGTGAACTGAGATTGGTGGGTAGTGACAATGAGTTGAATATCGGTGAAGAAATTCAGAACCTCAAAGGCAAGAGCACGAAGCTTACCGAGAAAATATACTCGAACCTTTCTTCATGGCAAATCTCTCAAGTTGCCCGGCATCCACTGCGACCTTATACGCTCGATTATCTGGATCACATCTTTACAGAGTTCGATGAACTGCATGGCGACCGACTGTTTGCCGACGATCAGGCTTTAATCGGTGGAATGGCAAAGATAGATGGTCGTCCGGTGATGGTGATCGGTCATCAGAAGGGTAGGGGAACGAAAGAAAAGGTTAGACATAACTTTGGCATGCCTCGACCGGAAGGTTACAGAAAGGCTCGCCGACTAGTGCTTCTGGCAGAACAATACAGGCTTCCGGTATTAAGCTTTATAGATACACCTGGCGCTTATCCGGGGATGGATTCGGAAGAGCGCGGAATTAACGAGGCGATCGCCGTGAATATGGCGATGATGTCACACGTAAAGACGCCGCTCATTGCGACGGTTACCGGTGAGGCAAACTCTGGTGGCGCTATCGCTATCGGTGTCTGTGACCAGCTCAATATGCTGCAGTATTCGACTTATACTGTAATCACTCCAGAGGGTTGTGCGACCATTCTGTGGAAGTCTGCCGATCATGCAGCAGCAGCAGCGGAAGCTATGGGGGTGACTTCTAAGCGCTTAGAAAAGCTAGGCATAGTCGATCATACAATACCCGAGCCACTTGGCGGTGCGCATCGAGACGTCGCTGCGACGGCTGCTAGCATCAAAGCTGCGTTAATCGAGCAGCTAGATCGCCTGACCGCATTGGATCTAGACGACTTGGTAGAGCGCCGCTATGAGCGGCTGATGAGCTACGGACTCCCTAGCTAGCCGTCCGCTCTTTGCTGGCGGGTGTGAAGAGTAAAAACAGTGAAATAATTGCCGAGGGAGGTAGAGCTCCTCCCTTATTTTTGAATGGACCAATCCATAGCACTGCTATGCCCACAGGCCATGAACTACTCTCCCCAATTACTCCATGACAAGCTAGAAGCAGCTCTGAATGAGCTCGCCGCAACGCGTAAATTTCTAATCGGATTAAGCGGTGGCTTGGACTCTGTCGTGCTCCTGCATGCTATGGCTAAACTACGCGATCAGTCCGGCGTGGGTATTCAGTTGCGTGCACTTCATATCAACCATCAGCTCCAGGATCAGGCTCAGAATTGGGAGACGCACTGTTTGAGTCTGTGTGTAAAACTCGGCATAGAGTGCGTTAGCACCAAGGTGGAAATATCAAGGCACTGTGGCCTAGAGAATGCGGCCAGACAGGCGCGGTATCGCGAATTCGAGGCTACTTTGTTGATTGATGAAGAGCTACTGCTGGGTCACCACCGTGACGACCAGATGGAAACGCTGTTACTGCGGCTGATTCGCGGCTCTGGGAGTCGCGGGCTTAGTGGTATTCCGCGCAGCCGCGTGTTGGGAGCGAGCAGGCTGCTGCGCCCATTATTGGATATCGATCGCGAAGAGCTGCAAAGCTACGCTGAATCTGAGCAGCTTAATTGGGTCGAGGATCATTCAAACCAAGATGAGGCGTTTGATAGAAATTATTGCCGTCACAGTTTACTGCCACTTATCGAGGAGCGCTGGCCGGGGTATAGGCAGAGTTGGTCGAAGTCGCTTGTGCTGGCTAGTGAGAGCGAAGCCCTTATTCAGGAGCTAGCTGCTATAGATCTGGGGGAGATAGTCGCTGAGTCGGAATCGGTAGTGAGCAGAGAAAAGCTGTTGATTCTTTCTGAGCCGCGACGACGCAATGTTCTGCGCCATTGGCTGGCAAGTCTCGGCGCAAAGGAGCTGGGTTGGAATAAGCTGCGGCAGTTGAGCAACGAGGTTTTGCCCGGTGCTAGCGGCCAATTTATAGCAGAGGGTTTTCAGGTCGTTTGCTTTCGCGGGAGTGTCTACGCATTGGACTCAGCCGAGCTCGAGCGAGATCTAGATCTAGATACTACCGATTCAGATGCTATGCCAAGATTGCCAGTTGCGGGAGAACTCATGCTGCCCGGCAATGGCCGGCTTCGAATTTGTGCGAAGCACGGCGAGGGGATTTGTGCAGACAAGCTCAGTAAATTGTCGATCCGTTTTAGGCGCGGTGGCGAAACTTGTCGTCTAGTTGGGCGGCCGAGTAAGACACTGAAAAAAATTCTTTCCGAAAGTGAAATCCCTCCCTGGCTGAGAAGCCGTATTCCCTTGCTCTATGACGGCGAAGACCTGTCCTATATTCCGGGTGTGGGAGTCAGTGAGGAGCTTGCAGCGAAGGGCGCCCAGCCTGGCTGCATTATCGAATGGGAGCCACCCAACCTTAAACTGGGAGTTTGAATTGTTGCTGCGCGCCCGGGTGCATTTAGGCCCCTTAGTTTAGCCCAACGGAACATTTCAGATTGTTCTATCGAGGGGGTTCTGGTACGCTGCAACTCCATCTGTGTGGGTTGGTGCACGACCAATTTTTCTTATCCGATGGGGCTAGCATGACGCGTTATATATTCATTACCGGTGGTGTTGTTTCATCTCTGGGCAAAGGCATTACTTCTGCATCTCT
>CALKDE010000250.1 GCA_938082955.1 uncultured Pseudomonadales bacterium | reverse complement strand
CCCTGAATGTTTAGATTTAATTTTTCGAATGCGGCTGCAGTTTTCGCGAAGAGGTAGTTACTATTCTTCGTGTAGATAAATATCTGCGTGGCGCCTTCGAGGGCGTTCTGAATCAAGCAGTCGGTTGATACTAGGGAGCCTGATCCGGGAAACGACGCAATGGCTTCCGTATGCCAAACAATATTTGCCGCCGATTCGCGCAAGAAATATTCGTCGTTGGCATTCGCCCAAATTTTTTGAATGTGCTCCTCATCGATGCCGTGTTCTGCCAGCTTAGTGAGGGCGGTTTCCTTCTTGTCACTAATACGCTCCTGTCTGTTGCGCGGGTTCTCAAGCCCGAGTCGTAATGCGCGCTTGGTATTCAAATACAGCTGCTTCATCAAACTCGCACGCCAGCTATTCCATAACTCGGGATTGGTCGCACGAATGTCTGCCACCGTCATCGCATACAGATAGTCGAGATGTAGCTTGTCGCCCATTAATGTGGCGAACTCATGAATCACTTCAGGGTCGTTGATGTCTCTGCGCTGAGCTGTCATCGACATGAACAAGTGTTTGCTAACTAGCCAGACAACTAGTTTGGTGTCCCAGCTGCTAAGTCTATGTCGGACGCAGAAATCTTCCGCATCTTTCATGCCCAGGGCAGAGTGATCACCGCCACGGCCCTTAGCGATGTCGTGGTAGAGGCCTGCTATATACAACAGCTCCACTTTCGGTAGATTCTTGTGTATATGTGCTGCCACTGGGTATTTTTCAGCGGCATCGGGTAGCCTAAACAGACGCATGTTCTCGACTACTTGCAGTGTGTGGGCATCGACGGTGTAGATATGAAATAGGTCATGCTGCATCTGCCCCGTTATTTGCTCAAATTCCGGTAGGTATCTACCTAAAATGCCATAGCGGGCCATCCTGCGAATCTGCAGGGTCATCTTGTGGGGCGAACGCAGCAGTTCGATGAACAGAGTGACATTGCGGATATCGTTTCTGTATTCTTCGTCGATAAGGCGCCTATTGTCGCGCAGCAGGCGAACCGTCGACGCACGAATCGCTTGAATCTTTGGGTTCTGCGCCATCAATACGAAAATTTCTAATAACGCTGAAGGGTAGCGCTTGAAGATATCTGGGCTTATTACCTCAATGTAGTCATTTCGAATCTGAAAGCGATTGTTTATCTTCTCAATTTTTATCCGTTCACCCTCGCGAAGTATGGCCTCGTCGAAGTGTTGTAGAAGCACATCGTTGAGTGCTCGCATATTCGCAACCGCGCGGTAATATTGCTTCATCAACTTCTCGACACCGAGACTCTTTTTATCATCTTGGTAGCCGAAAAGTTTTGCGAGTTCTCTTTGCTTATCGAACAATAAGCGATCTTCACGCCGGCCCTCAAGAAAGTGCAGGCCATAGCGGAGTTTCCACAGAAACTGTTGCCCTTTGTTGAGCATTGTCATTTCAGATTCTTTGAGGAAACCGGCCTCGACTAGATCCTGAAACGAACTGGCACCAAAATGCCGTTTCGCTACCCATGCGATAGTTTGAATGTCTCGAAGGCCACCGGGCGAGGTCTTTACATTAGGCTCAAGTGCGTAGTCGATGTCATGGTATTTTTCATGCCTTGCGTTCTGCTCGTCCCACTTGGCCCGCAGGAATTTTTTGATCGGCCAGACACGTTTTCCGGTAGTCAGGGCGTACATCTCACTCTGCAATTCTGCTGGGCCGGTGATCGTGCGCGATTCCATCAGCGCTGTGGCCACAGTTATGTCATTGAGAGCTTCGCTCTTGCATTGCTTGATGGAGCGAACGCTCTGGCCAATCTCCAGACCAATATCCCACAGTAGGGTGCAGAACGCGCTAATGCAGCTCTTATAGCGGCTGGCATTATCCTTGCGTGTGAGAATTAATAAATCGACGTCCGAATGGGGGTGAAGTTCGCCGCGCCCATAGCCACCAACGGCGACTAGTGAAATGCCTTTCTCGTCCGGCCATGGCTGAGCCTGCCACGCGAGTATCAATATCTGATCTACAACCCAGGCGCGGCGGGATACTATCTCGGTGATACTTAGGTTCGCTTTGTAGCGTTCATCCAAAATATTGCTAGCGGTCTCTATAGCCTGCTTAAGAGGCTGGACTTGATTGCTAGAGCTAATAAGTTGTGCGCGCACTGCGCTGATGTCGAGCAGCTTAGCACTTAGCTTAAAATCATCATCGCTGTATTTGTCATCGATTGCTAGGGGTTCGGGATTCAAAATGATTCGTCGGAGCGTCGAGTAAAGACCTCACAGCCATCATTGTTGACTGCCATTGTGTGCTCCCATTGCGCCGAAAGTCTTCGGTCTTTAGTCGTTACCGTCCAACCGTCTTTTTTGGATAGCTTAGTGAAGCGGGTACCTGCATTTAGCATCGGCTCGATTGTGAATGTCATGCCTTCCACAAGAGTCGTTCCGCTGTTAGGCCTGCCAAAATGAAGTACCTGGGGCTCTTCGTGAAAAATGCGCCCGATGCCATGGCCGCAGTATTCCCTTACGATAGAATAATTATGGGCCTCGCCGTGCTGCTGGATAATATGTCCGATATCGCCCAGGGTAACGCCAGGCTTGACGATGTCGATTGCCTTATACAGGCATTCTTGAGTGACCTTGATGAGACGCTTCGCGTGCTCAGGTACTTCGCCGACACAGAACATCTTGCTGGTGTCGCCATGAAAGCCATCTTTTATTACAGTGACATCGATATTAATGGTGTCACCTGACTTGAGGATCTTGCCATCGCTGGGAATGCCGTGACAAATAACGTGGTTTACCGAGGTGCAGATGGACTTAGGAAAGCCATTATAATTCAGTGGGGCAGGGATGGCCTTTTGTACATCGACGATGTAGTTGTGGCAGATCTGATCTAACTCGCCAGTGCTTACTCCAGGCTGAACGTGCGGGCCAATCATTTCTAAGACTTCAGAGGCCAGCTTGCCGGCCACCCGCATTTTCACAATGTCGTCATCTGTTTTAATATGAATCGTCATCGAAGTGCCAGTTGTTTACCTAGTTGTTAATGACAATACCGCTAGCGGCAAAAGCTGAGTATTGTAATGCACGAGTCACCTTTGTGACAGCGGATTTCGGCTTTCCAGCGCGGATGAAACCGGCTTGGAGTGGGTCATAAAGGGCAAATGCTCATTCGGGCGAATGTGATATTTTCTTTCAGTGGCAGCGCTATTATGGTATAAAGCGGCGCGTTTTCGTGGTTGCTGTCTCTAAATCTCAGTTGAGTCTAGGGAAATAAGCTGTCTCGGAGGCTAAATTAACATTAACTAACGTCGCACATACACCGTCACATGAGTTCTGGGTGCCTCTCTGTAGCAGTATTTCAGATTGGTTGAGCCATGGGGTGTATGGAGGCCTAACCCAAACCGAAGGAAACAACATGACTGTAAGTATGAAAGACATGCTCCGTGCAGGAGTACATTTCGGGCACCAGTGTCGCTATTGGAACCCAAAAATGGACCAATATATATTTGGTTCCAGAAACAAAATTCACATCATCAACCTCGAGCACACTGTTCCTGCGCTCAACTCCGCGCTTGAAGAAGTTTCTTATCTTGCTGAAAAGAAAAGAAAAATTCTTTTCGTTGGCACGAAGCGAGCAGCTGGGAAAATCATTAAGCAGGAAGCAGAACGGGCAGGAATGCCGTATGTAAATCATCGCTGGCTCGGTGGTATGTTGACAAACTACAAGACTATTCGTGGCTCTATTAAGCGCCTCAAAGATCTTGAGCTGCAAGAGACAGATGGCACGCTGAGCCGTCTGAGCAAAAAAGAAGCCCTCATGCGAACCCGCGCCAAGGAAAAACTTGAGCGTAGTATCGGCGGTATTAAGGATATGGGTGGCCTTCCTGACGCGATATTCGTAGTCGATGTTGATCACGAGCGAATCGCTGTTACAGAAGCGAACAACCTGAAGATCCCAGTGATCGGTATCGTTGATACCAATAGCAACCCTGACGGCGTTACCACGGTAATTCCAGGTAACGATGATGCGATACGTGCCATTCAGTTGTATGTAGAGGCGATCGCTGATGCCTGTGTTGAAGGGCGCGAGAAAAATGCTCCTGCAGGCGGAGATAGCGAATTCATCGAGATAGAAGATGATGCACCGGTTGCTGAATCTGAGACAGCTGAAAAAACTGAGGCAGCACCAGCGGCTGAGCCAGTTGCTGAGCCGGAGAAAGCAGAAGAAGCTCCTGTAGAAGAAGTGGTAGCTGAAGCTACGCCTGCAGAAGAAGCTCCTGTAGAAGAAGTGGCAGCTGAAGCTACGCCTGCTGTAGAAGAGGCTCCACAAGAGCCGGCTAAGAAGGTCGCTGTTAAGAAAAAAGCACCTGCTAAGAAGGCTGCTGTTAAGAAGAAAGCGCCTGCCAAGAAAAAGGCTGAAGAGGAAGATTCTTAATAGAGGGTTTTACTGCTAACAGAATTCCCTGCTTAGTAGTGTGGATAGAGTTAAATAAAGGGGGCGGATAGCCCCCTTTTTACAGGCGATTTAATAGAAGAGCGTGCTCTTCAAGATGATTAGAATAGAGGCATTAAGAGATGGCAAATATTACAGCGGGCATGGTCAAAGAGTTACGCGAAAGAACCGGCTTGGGGATGATGGATTGCAAGAAGGCATTGACCGAAGCTGATGGCGACATGGAAAGGGCCATCGATGATTTGCGCAAGGCGAGTGGTATTAAGGCAGCTAAGAAGGCGAGCCGTGTTGCTGCCGAAGGAGTCGTGTTGACCAAGATTGCGGAGGATGGCAACTACGGTGTCGTTATCGAGATCAACTCAGAAACTGACTTCGCCGCTAGAGATGATAACTTCCTCGATTTTGCACAGCGGGCGTTGGAACTTGCTTATTCGAATAGTGAGGCCGATGTTGCTGGACTGCTTGGCGCAGGTTTGGAAGACGCGCGTTCTGCCTTAGTTCAGAAAATAGGCGAAAATTGTAACGTGCGCCGTGTGGAACGTTTGCAATTCACTGATGAGAACGCGGGCATCGTTGAGAGTTACGTGCACAGCAATAATAAAATTGCGGTTTTAATTTCGGTCACCGGCGGTGACGAAGCGCTCGCTCGTGATGTGGCTATGCATATAGCGGCCATAAACCCGTTGGTAGTCAGGGCAGAAGATGTGCCTGAGGAAGATATAGCGAAAGAAACGGAGATTTATTCTGCGCAGGCACGTGAGAGCGGAAAGCCGGAAGAAATCATCGAGAAAATGATCACTGGCAGGTTGCGTAAATTTGTCGCCGAAGTAAGTTTGCTGGAACAGCCTTTTGTTAAAGACCCGGATGTTACTGTGGGTAAATTACTTTCCGATGCCGATGCAAGCGTAGTTCAGTTTGTTCGTTTCGAAGTGGGCGAGGGTATCGAAAAAGAAGAGAT
>CALKDE010000249.1 GCA_938082955.1 uncultured Pseudomonadales bacterium | reverse complement strand
ATCGGCAAAATTTAGTTCGCCGCAATCAAATACAGTAAGTTTCAAGTCGGCATAAACAGAACTTGAAGCGAGTAACGCTAATACTGAAAAAATCTTGAACATGAAAAATCCTTTCCCATCTAAAGGGTGTTAAAAATGTTGAGATTGAGCCCGAGAGAAAAAGACGGAAATCACTTTCGCCGTTCCTATTTATACCATCGGTAGTCGATACACTCGCTGTGCAGTATCGTGAAACATTGCTGCCCGCTCGTCAGCAGAATAGCCTACTGACAATTTCTTAAATTGATTCCACAGCACGGTGTACGAGCACGACAGTTTGTCGACAGGGAAATTACTCTCGAACATGCAGCGCTCTGGCCCAAATTGTTCGATCATGTAGTGATACCAGTCCTGATTGGTCTGCAGCAATTGGTCCGACGTTGGCGGTCTGTCCATCTCGTGCCAGCCGTAGCCATTAACTACCATCTGGATTCCACCAATTTTGGCTACAACGTTAGGGCATTTAGCAAGCTCGGCAACGGCAGGCTTCCATGCTGCGAATACTTCGTCACGCCGGCCCGCGTAACTACCAATTCCGATAGGGCCGCCGAGGTGGTTGAATATAATAGTTGTATCCGGGAAGGCCTTAGCTAAATCGGTAAGATCGGCAATATGCGTGTGATAGAGCCAGGCTTCGAATGTAAGTCCATGGGTACGAAGATGTGCGTAGCCCTTACGGAAATCTGGGTCCAATAGAATATGATTGGGTGCGTCGGCAGCCCGGTTCGGGGTCACGGACAGGTCCGCCCAAGCGGCTCGATGGCGAATGCCGCGGAAGCGCTGTGGGCTGGCTGCAATCTGTGCTTCCAACACCGGCGCGACTCGATCTCCCAGGCGCAGGTCGGCCGAGCCGACAATGCCTGTCGCCACGCGTGTTTCACCATAGCCACCACTAGCACTCTTAGCGGCAACGCCTTGCACAAATTCGGTTTCGCCAACAACCTTGAGCTCTTCTGGCCCGTCTGCGCGGTACATGGACGTGCATTCTACAAAAACAGTCTGCCGAACATTATGTGCGGCGGTGTCAAGAAGCAGGTCCTCGAGCATGTAACGGTTGCCAGGCCTGTCCCATAGATGGTGGTGGGGATCGATTATGGGGAGGTCTGGTTCAAGCGCAGCTTCTTCTGTTAGCGAGAGCCAGTCGGGCATTGGTTGCGCGTGCGCTGCCCTTGTAATGAATCCTGACGAGCTAGCTGCCAGGGCAATGCCCCCCGCAGTGTACAAACCTGCATGATTAATGAAGTCGCGTCGTGTAATCTTGCTCATCGCAGTATCTCCGGTAGGCTGATTCTTACTTGTGGGTCGAGTCACTAGTAAGGAATTAGAACTCAAACAAGCACTGATTATTTATCTTTTGTGGCTTACTGACAAGCTAACTCTCAATTGAGTCTCTAGCCGATGGGGCACATGTGGCTATTGGGGCGTTAAGGTAAAAAATTGGGGGTAAGAGTAAAAATACAGTATTCTATCTAGCCTCTACCTTAAAACTGAATCAGGGGAACACTGATGAGAGACTATTCGCGTAGACAATTTTTGTTAGCATCCTCAGTACTTGTCCCTGCTGTGCTTGCCTCTGGCGCCGTGGTGGCCCAAGCAACTGGCGCTGGGGTGGAACTACAGCCGTATCCTGCTACATGGTTGCCGGCAGGAATTCGCTCCCGTTTCGTCAACGATGTGAATGGCCTGCGAATACATGTGCTGGAAGCTGGCTATGAATCTAGCGACAGACCAGCCCTGTTGTTGCTGCACGGCTTTCCTGAACTCGCCTACAGTTGGCGGCGCATCATGTTGCCCCTGGCTGAGGCTGGCTATCATGTTATCGCACCTGACGTGCGTGGTTATGGGCGTACTACCGGGTGGAGCGCCGATTACGACACAGATCTGGCACCCTTTCGTCGGCTCAATAAAGTTCGTGATGCATTGGGTCTGGTTGCTGCCTTTGGCTATGAGTCGGTGGCAGCTGTTATTGGCCACGATGCCGGCGCGCCGCTCGCCGGCTGGTGTGCGCTTACCCGGCCTGACATTTTCAAATCTGTGGTAATGATGAGCGCGCCATTTGGCGGGACCTCAGCTTTGCCTTTTGATACCGCTGATGACCCTCCTCGATCAGCGACTCCTGTTGCGTCCAATGTTTACGCTGATTTGGCCAACTTGCCACGGCCCCGAAAGCACTATCAGCGTTATTACAGAACCCGTGAAGCGAATGAAAACATGTGGCATGCAGAACAAGGCATCGCTGATTTTATTCGCGGTTACTACCATTTCAAGAGTGCCGACTGGGAAGGAAACCAACCGCATAGACTCGCCGCACGTACAGCGCAGCAATGGGCGTTGATGCCTGAGTACTACATCATGAACCTCAATGAAGGAATGGCAGAAACAGTGGCGGCGAAAATGCCTTCCGCTGCAGAAGTAGCTGCCAATGGCTGGTTACCCGATGATGCGCTTGCTGTATATGCCGCGGAGTATGGACGCACCAGTTTTCAAGGTGGCCTAAATGGCTATCGCATGGGCGGCACCACTTTTGGCCGGGCGGAAGTGGAGCTATATTCAGGTAAAACGATTGATCAGCCTTCCATGTTTATCAGTGGTGCGAGTGACTGGGGAACTTATCAAAGTCCGGGATCGTTCGAGCGCATGCAAGAGCGAGCCTGCACGGATATGCGAGCTGTGCACCTTATTGATGGTGCCGGT
>CALKDE010000248.1 GCA_938082955.1 uncultured Pseudomonadales bacterium | reverse complement strand
CTTCGATTCCATCGGGAGACTATGTGGTAGCGCTGGATGTTGCTGGTAAGCCATTTAGCACTGAGGATCTAGCTGGGAAGATATCTGATTTTCGTCAGAACGGCGATAATCTGAGTCTGCTTATAGGCGGCCCAGATGGTTTGGGCACAGAATGCTTGGCCAAAGCGTCGGAACGTTGGTCGTTGTCTGCGCTGACATTTCCACACCCTTTAGTGAGGGTGGTGATTACCGAACAGTTCTACCGTGCGATCAGCATCATTAAGGGACATCCCTATCATCGCGGCTAGGCCAGCAGGTAGATGCGTGTAAGCATTGAATCAGTTTTACGCTAAAGCACTCTAAACGCGGGAAATTGTAGAATCACGAGTAAACCGTAATTGCGGTAAAACTATTTATTGGACTTGTTGTCGAACACCAAGTAATGAGCAATTCTTTAGTGAGCAACCCCTTAGCTGACTAATCTAACTGCAGCTAGGAAATTCTAACTATGGCAGGAAAATGGCAGCTTAAAGATCACGAGGCAGAGCGGGCATTATTCAGCCGCCGCCTCGCCGTAGCGGGTGTATTTGTTCTGCTGCTATTTGCAGCTCTGATCATAAAGCTCATCAATCTGCAGGTTTCCCAGTACGAGTACTTTTCGGCCCGTTCTGATGGAAACCGGCTGCATTCCCAATATGTTCCTCCTGCCCGTGGTCTGATCTTCGACAATAGAGGGCAGTTACTCGCCGACAACCAACCGATTTTTAACTTAACTATTGTCCGGGAGCAGGTTGGAGACCTAGAAGAAACTCTGGACTATCTCGACACGCTAATAGACTTGTCTGATGATGAGAGAGAACAGTTCAATAACCGGCTGCGTAGAAATCGTGTGCCGTTTACTTCTGTGCCACTACGGTATGTTCTCAGCGAAGTGGATAAATCCAAGATTGCCGTAAATAGCTTCAAGCTTCCCGGCATTGCAATCGAACCTCAATTTGTGCGGCAATATCCCTTTGCTGATCTCGCCGCGCATTCAGTGGGTTATGTTTCAGAAATTAATCGTGCGGAGCTGGAATCTTTCGATGAGCAAGAGAGAGAAAATTATGGTGGTACAAACCATATAGGCAAGACGGGGATAGAGCGAACATATGAAGACCTGCTGCATGGCAGAGTTGGCTATGAAATTGTAGAAAAGAACAATAGAGGTCAGGTCATGCGCAGACTTGATCGAACCGACCCGATTGCGGGTAAGAATATTTCTCTTTACCTCGATAGCCAGCTACAAATTGTGGCGGAAGAAGCACTGGGAGGCTTTCGCGGCGCGGTTGTTGCGATAGATCCAAATACTGGCGGTATCTTAGCCATGGTGAGCAAGCCTGGATTTGATCCGAACCTGTTCGTGACCGGAATTAGCACGAAGAACTATAGCGTACTCGTTACTGACGAGATCAATACACCTTTGTTCGATAGATCAACAAACCCGTACCCACCCGGCTCAACTGTTAAACCGTTTCTTGGCTTGGGTGGTCTGCAGCATGGGCTCGTCGACTATGAGTTCACGATCGAAGATCCAGGTTATTTTCGATTGCCGGGGGTGAGTTATCGTTGGGGTGACTATACGCTGCGGACAGCCATCGGCGGTGGTCATGGTCATACAAATCTACAAAAAGCCATCTACCAGTCCTGCGATACCTTTTTCTATGATCTGGGCAATCGCATGGGCATCGATACTATGCATAGTTTTATGTCGCAGTTCGGGTTCGGGGAGAATTTCGCGGTCGATATCAATTACGCTAGAACTGGCGTGTTGCCATCTCGTGATTGGAAGCGGGAGACTAGAGGCGAGCCTTGGTATCCGGGAGACACGATAAACTCTTCGATCGGTCAGGGTTATATGTGGGCGACTCCCCTGCAGCTAGCCACCGCAGCTTCGATCATAGCGAACAAAGGTAAAGTTGTTCAGCCGCGGATGTTGAAAGCTATTGACGGCGAGCCTTACCTGCCAGATATTCGAGACCCAGTGAGTGATGTCTTAGTAAATGACCCTGACTATTGGCGCTATATTGAAGAGTCGATGTCGATGGTCGTGCATCGCGCTTACAATGATGTGTTTCGCGAATACGGGACGGCTTACGAGGCGATAGCTATGAAAGACCGGGAGATGCCTTATAAAATGGCAGGGAAATCCGGTTCGGCTCAGGTGGTTGGGATTAGCCAAGAGATTTTACAAAGCGAAGATATTCAGGTGTCTGACCCGAACAAGGATCATGCTTTGTTTATATCTTATGCGCCGGCTGAAAACCCAAACATAAAGCCACAGATTGCCATCGCTGTCTTTGTAGAGAACGGTGAGCACGGAAGTAGTGTTGCCGGGCCGATTGCGAAGAGCATAACAGACGCCTACCTCTTAGATATTCTACAAATCGATTTCGCTGCGCTGGATTCTGCTGGCGAAGAATTAATAGCACTGGTCGATGAATAACCAAGACTTCATTCGCCAGTCCGAGGGTCTTGATTCTAAGTCCAGATATACTCAATCGATTTGGCGAACTATTCATACCGATCCTCCTTTGCTAGTTGGCATAATCGTGCTTTGTGGGTTAGGTTTGCTCGTGCTATTCAGTGCTAGTGGAGGAGATGTTCCCGTAGTGCGAAGACAGGGGCTCACTATGCTCGGCGGTCTCGTGGTCATGTTTATCGTCGCGCAATTCAACGTGTACTTTTTTAGACAATGGGCACCGACACTGTATGCGGCAGGGATCGGGCTTCTCGGATTAGTGCTGGTGGTTGGAGTAGAGGCAAACGGGGCAAAGAGTTGGCTGGATTTACCCGGCCTGCCTATCTTTCAACCCTCGGAGTTGATGAAATTCGTAGTGCCAATGTTGATGGCGTGGTATCTCGCGAGCCGCCCACTCCCGCCAAGATTCAAGCATCTATTTTGGTCTGCGGTGCTGATTCTGGTGCCGGCTGCGCTGATTATTATTCAGAACGACACCGGTACAGCGATTATGGTTACCATGTCAGGTATCTTCGTCGTATTACTTGCAGGTATACGCTGGCGCATTGTAATCGCTGGATTTATTGCGCTATTACTCGCGTCACCGGCGTGGTTTATCTTCCTCGCTCAGGAACATCAGAAGAATAGGATACTGACGTTCTTCAATCCCTATCGAGACCCTACAGGTGCCGGCTACAATATCATTCAGTCGCAAATAGCGATTGGTTCGGGTGGTATCTATGGCAAAGGCTGGGGCGAGGGTGCTCAATCTCACCTCGACTTTATTCCTGAGAGTAATACCGATTTCATTCTCGCCGTTTTAGCAGAAGAATTTGGCTTGCTTGGCGTGTTGTTCCTGATCTCGATGTATCTGTTCGTGCTTGTGCGCGGTTGTTATATCGCCTACGCAGCGAACGATATGTTTAGCCGTCTGCTTGCCGGCAGCATAACCCTAACGTTCTTCTCCTATGTGTTCGTCAATATGGCCATGGTGTCGGGTTTATTACCTGTGATCGGCCTGCCACTGCCGCTTATGAGTCGTGGGGGGACCTCGGTCGTCACGCTTTTTATAGGATTTGGTCTATTAATGTCGATTCAAACCCACGGTCACAGCCGCCGAATCTAAGTAATTGAATTAAAACGATTTAATCTATTTTTATTCTTTCAAAATGCGATTTGAGTCTCCTTTCTGCGCCATAGCTACGTTAAGATCCGACGAAGCAGTTAAAATTATTGCCAGATCGGACGTTATTCTTCAGGTGCCCTTGGTTTTTCTGATACTACGCGCGGTTTTTTTAGCATCAGAGAATCGAGTAAAAGATCTTAAAGTCCACGTGTAGAGCTAGGTTGATACGGATATTTACATGAATAGAAATGTGCTGAAAATTGCGATAGTTTCACCGGTTTTGCTGGCTGTGATGGCCTGTAGCTCATCCCCAGCGCCAGAGCAAACCGCCGAGTCACCAAATAAGGGGCGCTACAGCATCTCGCAGGACCGAGCCCCGACTCGAATCGTGGATCTGTCTGTAATTCCAGAAGTTATTCCCCAGCCGCTGAATCGCACGATGGCAGGAAATCGGAGCCCCTATACAGTATTGGGTAAGAGCTACCAAGTGTTGCCGACCGAAGAGGGCTACTTTGAGCGTGGGGTGGCCTCTTGGTACGGTGAGAAGTTTCACGGGCACAAGACTTCCAACGGCGAGGTATTTGATATGTATCAGGTATCCGCAGCACACAAGTCCCTGCCTATACCTAGTTTTCTGCGAGTCACGAATTTGGATAACAACAGAAGCATTGTCGTCAGAGTTAATGACAGGGGGCCTTTCCATGGTGATCGTGTTATCGACTTATCTTATGCTGCAGCATTAAAACTGGGTTACGCGGACAGAGGCACCGCTCGCGTGCAACTGGAATCGATAGTCGCCACTGGCGCCTTTCGTGACGGGGGTGTAAGTACGGCGAATTCAGCGGGAAACGAGACACTGCGTGTCAGTTCTCCTGACAGCAAATATTTACAAGTAGGAGCATTCTCGGAACTAAGTGCGGCGGAAGAAGTCTCAAGCAAGGTAGAGGAGATTACTAGCTTGCCCGTGTTTATTCGCACAGTAAATACATTGAACAACACAATATTACATCGGGTTAGAGTCGGCCCAATTTTTGATCCTGGTCAAATTCAACGAGTTAGCGAAAGTGTGGTTGCCGCTAACTTAGGAAGCCCGTACACTGTTACTGAATAGCGCAGCAGCACTTGCTATCACCGAGTAACAGCCACGACCAGTTTCATCAATTGATTCGTCATTTCATAACTCATTACACTCAAACGAGACGGATTTTTATGTCATCTTTTTCTATTGCATCACGTTCTGAAAACCCTACACCGCGAATGAGAGGACTCTCTTTGCTCATGGTGTTGGTCATGTTCGCTAGTAATCTTTCTTTTGCTGCGCCGGCAATTATTCCAAGGCCGCCGGGGATAGCCGGAACCAGCTACATTCTGATGGATGCAAAGACTGGGCAGATACTCATCGAAGAGAATGCCGATGAAGCGCTCCCGCCAGCGAGCCTCACAAAAATAATGACCGCTTATGTTGCTACACAAGAGATTCTCAGTGGCAATCTAGCGTTGACAGATGAGGTGCATATCAGCGAGAAAGCCTGGCGTATGGAAGGCTCCAAAATGTTCGTCGGCGTAGACACAATGGTCGAAGTGGAAGACCTGCTACGCGGCATCATTATCCAATCTGGAAACGATGCCAGCGTGGCAATCGCTGAACACATTGCAGGAAGCGAAGAGGCTTTCGCCGACATGATGAATCAATACGCAGAAGTGCTTGGGTTGACGCAAAGCTTCTTCATGAACGTCAGCGGATTGGACACTGAGCTTTACTACAATACGATGTCGGCTCGTGACTTGGCCCTTCTTGCACAGGCTACGATTAACCGGCATGCCGAGTTTTATCCTCTGTATGCCGAGCGAGAATTTACCTATAACGGTATTCGTCAGTCGAATCGAAATACACTGCTGTTTCGTGACCGTAATGTCGATGGAATGAAAACAGGCTGGACCGATGCGGCGGGGTACTGCCTCGTTGCCTCAGCTGAGCGTGACGGCATGCGACTAATTTCTGTGGTTATGGGCACAGCTAGTGAAGAAGCCCGTGCAATAGAGACGCAGAAATTACTTACCTATGGTTTTCGCTACTACGAGACGCACAAACTGTATGACTCGAACCAGGTGCTGACTAATGTGCCGATTTTTTCTGGTGCGCTGAACTCTGTAGATCTGGGAATAGAAGATGAGGTTTATATTACTATTCCAAGAGGTCAGGCAGAGGCAATGACTGCCACCGTGGATGTAGGTGAGGTAATTCATGCGCCACTTAGCGATAGACAGATCATGGGTGAGGTTAGGGTAGTGCTGGATAATAATATTCTTTATCAGGGCAACGTGGTCTCCATGCAGGCAGTGGAGCAAGGTGGTTTTCTTAAACGTTTCGTCGACTGGATAACTCTTCTATTCAGTAATATGTTTTCAGGATAGGTTGATGTCAACAAAGCAGGACTTGAGCACTGAGCTGGAAGCTCCTAAGATTGAATTCCCCTGCCTCTATCCGATCAAAATTATCGGCGTGGCTAGTAGTCAATTTCAGGCCGAGGTTGTTACGGTCGTAGAAAAACACGCCGGGAAAATCTCCTCGGAATTAATCGAATTGCAGGTAAGTAAGAAAAACACTTACGTATCGGTAAGAATTACCATAGCTGCAACCGGCGTGGATCAATTGCAGAACCTATTCGATGAACTGAAGACTCTCGAAAGCGTGAAGATGGTCTTATAGAGTGATACTCAGTAGCTATAAACACTTCAATGCCGAACCAAAGAAGGACGGCAATCAGATCCTTCCCCCACTAGTCATCCGTAGATTGGGTTTGCAGGAATATGAGCCAATTTGGAAGTCCATGCGCTATTTGGTTGAGCAAGCCAGCGCTGCCCGCAATGACGAAATCTGGCTGCTGAGCCACAAGCCGGTCTTCACTCAAGGTCTGGCAGGCAAAGCGAAGCACATCCTAAATCCAGCTGAAATTCCCGTCGTACAGATAGACCGCGGTGGTCAGGTTACCTACCATGGGCCGGGTCAATTAGTGGTGTATCTGTTGCTGAATGTGAGTCGACGCAGTCTGGGTGTTCGCGACCTGGTGGACCTTATCGAGAAGGCAATCATCCAGACCCTTGAGGAATTTGACATAGCGGCGAGCAATAAAGCCAAGGCTCCCGGTGTGTACGTGAATGATGCTAAAATAGCTGCCTTGGGTTTACGAATACGCAAGGGCTGGAGCTATCACGGCATGAGCCTAAACGTGCAGATGGACCTTGAGCCATTCTCGCGTATCAACCCATGTGGCTTTGAAAACCTTGCTGTCACGCAGATCGCCGATCATGTGCCTGCAAGCGATACGCTCATGCAGAAAGTGAGCAAGGTGCTTAGTAACAAATTACTGAGTGAGCTAGGTTATTCCGAAACTAACGAATCCGACTGATTGAGATACTGATCTAATGTCTGAAAGAAAGCGCAGAAATACTTTAGTAGAAGGGGAGAAGCTCAGAGGTGCGGATAAGGTTCGTCGCATCCCTGTAAAGGTCATCCCCACCACGGACCTCCTAAGCAAGCCTAGTTGGATTCGTGTAAAAATCCCCGCTTCGCCGAAGATTAATCACATTAAGCAAAAACTAAGAGAGCACAAGTTAGCGTCTGTCTGTGAGGAGGCATCTTGTCCAAATCTAGGGGAATGTTTTAGCAACGGCACTGCCACATTCATGATTATGGGAGAAATTTGCACGCGTCGCTGCCCATTCTGCGATGTGGCCCATGGAAAACCAAACCCTCTCAATGAGAATGAGCCAACCGAGCTGGCTGCTGCCATCAGTGAAATGGGCTTAAGCTACGTAGTGATCACGTCAGTAGATCGCGATGATTTGAAAGACAGTGGCGCGCAACATTTCGCTAACTGCATAAGCGAAACGCGTAGATTCAATCCGGATATTCAAGTAGAAGTACTAGTGCCAGATTTTCGTGGCAGAATGGATATTGCCTTAGATATTCTTAAGGACACACCGCCGAATGTGTTTAACCATAACCTGGAGACTGTGCCGAGGCTGTATAAAAAAGCCCGGCCCGGCGCCGACTATGTTTGGTCCTTAGAGTTACTCAAAAGATACAAGGCTCTCAGGCCTGCAGTGACAACCAAGTCAGGATTGATGCTCGGTTTGGGTGAGACACTGAATGAGGTGAAACAGGTAATGGATGATCTGTTTGCGCACAACGTCGACATGGTGACT
>CALKDE010000247.1 GCA_938082955.1 uncultured Pseudomonadales bacterium | reverse complement strand
GTTACCGAGGGGGTTCTTGAACTGAGTATTGAACTTTCCAGCCTTGTGTAACTTATGCAGATATTCGAATGGATCAAAGAACGCTTGTCCTACCGCAAGCACCTTCTCATCACCGGGAAACATAAGCGGCAGTTCTTGCTTGAACATCAAGACGCAAGAAGGAACCGCG
Organism: uncultured Pseudomonadales bacterium; assembly: GCA_938082955.1. Classification (GTDB taxonomy): domain Bacteria; phylum Pseudomonadota; class Gammaproteobacteria; order Pseudomonadales; family Pseudohongiellaceae; genus UBA9145. The sequence goes on along the minus strand of CALKDE010000247.1, from coordinate 3,285 downwards.
GCGATGATTGCATTGCCGGCTTTCACCATTTCATACAACGCCGGGATATTCTTATCCTTGAGCTGTGTAACGCTCTTCAGATCGCCCAGTTCTAGCTTTGGCATGCCGCAGCAGTGTTCTCTAGTGGCTAGGTTTACTTTGACATTGTTGTGTTCGAGCACCTTGATCACGCTGTCCGCGATCGATGGTTCGTTGTAGTTGCAGTAGCAGGTCGTAAACAGAGTTACTTGTTCGCGCTCAATGCTAGATTCGGCATTAGCTTCTGCCGGGTCGTAGATGTGCGCTGCGAGCTTCTTGCGCGCCGGCTGGTTGGTATATTCAGGAAGCTTGGCATCTTTGTGTATGCCCATGGTCTTGTCGAGCATGCCGCGCAGCACGCCATTTTTATTAGCGCCATTGACGATGGCGTTAATAACGGGCTTCGTCGCCACCTTGCCGATCATGTCGGTGCTGGTGATGACATTGTCGCGGAATTTGCTTTCGCCTTTCTTGAATTTAACGGCCTTCGCCCGCAGCATTAAATGCGGGAAGTCGACGTTCCATTCATGGGGCGGGACATAGGGACACTTTGTGAGGTAGCACAGATCGCAGAGATAGCACTGATCGACTACCTTGCTGTAGTCGGCAACATCGATGCCGTCGACTTCCAGAGTCGGGCTTTCGTCTACCAGGTCAAACAGTGTTGGGAAGGCGTTGCAGAGACTGACACAGCGTCGGCAGCCATGACAGATGTCATAGACTCGCTCTAACTCTTTGTTAAGATTGTCTTCATCCCAGAACACGGGATCATTTTGGTTGAGCGGATGTCTGGTGGGCGCGCTCAGACCGCCTTCTCTGCTTTGATCAGACATAAGAAACCCAATGGATTGTGAAATTCAAACTACGAGACTCGTATTAAACAGTTTAGATCTTTGATTTTGAGCTGCGCGAGCTCTTGCTGCGATTTGCCAAACTGCTGGCACCGATTCGATGCCAGCAACTTGAACTAGGATGCAGGGCTAGTCGTCCAAGGCGTCCAATGCTTTTTGAAAACGGTTGGCGTGTGAGCGCTCAGCCTTAGCTAGAGTCTCCATCCAATCGGCAATTTCATCGAAGCCTTCATCGCGGGCATCTTTTGCCATGCCTGGGTACATGTCAGTGTACTCATGCGTTTCACCGGCAACGGCTGACTTCAGGTTGTCTTCGGTGCCGCCAATAGGCATGCCAGTTGCTGGATCACCAACCTCTTCGAGATATTCAAGATGGCCGTGAGCATGTCCAGTCTCTCCTTCGGCTGTAGAGCGGAAAAGTGCAGATACATCGTTGTACCCTTCGACGTCAGCCTTCTGGGCGAAATACAGGTAGCGGCGATTCGCCTGAGATTCGCCTGCGAATGCAGCTTTCAAATTTTCTTCTGTCTTTGAACCTTTCAATGACATGGTGTTTCTCCTAGTGGTTTGCAATTAACTAATACGGATTCTGTGTTGCCCTGAGGCTTGCTTGCCGCTTTGTCGACAGCAAGTCGCGGATTACTGAATCGGAATACTCTACGTCAATTCGAATATCAAATCTAATTGATTTTTTTGAGTGCTTTGATCGTTTTTATCGATTATGATTTTGGTCATGAATCCTTCGATTAAACAGCTCAAATACCTCTGCGCGGTAGCCGAATACCGGCATTTCAGCAAGGCCGCAGCGGCCTGCCATGTGACGCAGTCCACCCTAAGTGCAGCAATACAGGAGCTCGAATCCCAGCTCGGTGTGAAGATATTTGAGCGTAATAAGAAGACGGTGCTGATCACCTCTTTAGGTCAGAAGCTTTTGGTGCAGGCGCGCATAGTTCTGGGCGACGTTGAGGACTTCGTAGGTATTGCTCGTGCTCATGAGGCACCGCTTGTGGGGGACCTGCGCTTAGGGGTAATTCCAACCATAGGGCCATTCCTATTACCCGCCATTCTTTCGGAGCTTCGTAAGAGTTTTGACAAGCTCAAGCTCTATCTAAAAGAAGAGATGAGTGCACAACTCGTTCAGCAATTACAGCAGGGGCAGCTGGACCTAATTATTCTGGCATTTCCCTTTCCGTTGCCTGATATGGAGACAGTGAGCCTGTTTAAAGACGAATTTTTGCTCTGTCTTCCTCCGGGTCACGAATTAGAAAAGGTGAAGCAGGTGAAGCAGCATCAGCTGCGCGGTCAGAGCCTTCTGCTTCTTGAGGAGGGACACTGTCTTCGCGATCATGCATTGGAGGCCTGCAAATTGGAGAGCGCCGATACCGATCTTGTTTATCAGGGGACGAGTCTGCACACCCTGGTGCAGATGGTGGCAAACGGGCTGGGTATGACGCTGTTGCCTGCTATGTCGATTAAGGCCGATGTGCTGGGCGATACGCATCTACAGACCAAACATTTCTCTAACGAGAATGTGTCCAGAGAAGTCGGTATGGCGTGGCGCAAGTCAGATCCACGCCGAGCTGAATATTTGTTATTAGCTGAGTTTGTAAAGGAGCATATCGGTCATTCGGCGGAATCGGAAAAGAAGCCTAAATGAGGGTATTTGCCGTTTCGGATATTCATGTCGATTACGACGAAAATTTGGAATGGGTTCTAAGTCTGACTGCTAAGGAATACGCAGATGACATTTTAATTCTCGCCGGCGATGTGACTGACAAAATGCCTCTGCTCGAGCAGGTATTCGTCTCGCTCAGGGCAAGTTTTAAGGCGGTATTGTTCGTGCCGGGAAATCACGAGCTGTGGGTGCAGGACGACGAATTCGATTGTTCGCTGAATAAGTTCGACGCGATCGCTGAACTTTGTAAGTCCTGTGGTGTTCATGCAGGTGTTTTCGAGTTGCCTGGTATTAGTTTCGTGCCCTTGTATTCTTGGTACGATTTCTCCTTCGCAGAACCAGACCGACACCTGCGCAGGGCGTGGCGCGATTTCCGAGCATGCTCATGGCCTGAGCATTTATCCGAAAGTCAGGATGTCTCAGAGTACTTTCTTAAGCTGAATATCCCCAACCTGACTATTCGTAACAAGACGGTAATTAGTTTCTCGCACTTCTTGCCAAGAATAGATGTCATGCCTGCTGGAATACCGCTCAAGCGGAGAAATATTTACCCGGTACTGGGGAGTGAGGCCTTGGGAGAGCAGGTAAAAAAGTTGAACCCAACGATCCATGTGTATGGACATAGCCACGTGAATCAATCCATCGAGCTAGATGGCATACAGTATGTTAACAACGCGTTTGCGTATCCCAGAGAAACATATATAGCCCGTAAGCAACTGAAGTGCATCTTTGAGTGTTAAA
>CALKDE010000246.1 GCA_938082955.1 uncultured Pseudomonadales bacterium | reverse complement strand
GCCGTCGGTTTCCAAAAGAGACAGTTCAATAACAGGGGCGCTTCGGGCAGCCTGAATTGCATTGTCGATAAGGTTGGTAAGTGCATTAAGCAACGCTTCTCTGTCGCCTGAAATCAGACATGCTGTGAGTGGCTTGGTAATTTCTAGGTGGCCGTTACAAGCCAGTAACAAAGGTGTTGTCGAATCGGCGACCTCTGTCACCAGGTCGGTGATGGAAAATTGTGAGCCACTATGGAGATCGCCCCTGATATAAGACAGCATGCCATCAATTAGCCGCTCTATCTGCTGCAGTCGATTTAGAATTTTGCCGCTAATTAGAGAGCTGTCATTTTTCTGTCTCAGGGCAGGGTGGGAAAGATAAAGAATGGCACAGCTAAGAGGTGTCCGCAGTTGATGTGCAAGTCGTGCCGCCATTTCGCCCAAGGCAGCTAAACGTTCTTCTCTGTTGATTAGAGTGTTGAGTCGGTGATTCTCAGACACATCGGTGAGCAGGGCTATAGTATCGCCCGAATCGCCATAACTACTGCTGCTGATGGATATTCGTCTGCCATCTAAACAGGTGAGCTCGCCTTCTAGGCTGCTCTGGCCTTTACTGACCAAGGCTATCGCTTGCTGCCAACTTGCACCGACAGGATTCTCTCCTAACAAGGCGATGGCGACAGGGTTAACTTCTTTAATCTGTTGCTGGGCATCCATGACGACTACGCCGCCGGGCAATGCGTCCATGAGAGAGGACAGTTTTGCGGCTAGCTGCTCTTTTGCGGTTAGCTCTTTAATACGGGCTGAGTGGGTTGCGGCGAGCTCTTCATTGAGCGCTGAAACTCTTGCTTCCAGAGCCGTATAGCGCGAGCTCAGGTCTGCAGAGACCTGATTGAAGGTGGCGAATGCGCGCTCCAATTGGCTTATGGAAGTTTTGGAATTGGCCCGAGTGTCTGTATTCATTATTTTGGTTCTAGATTGTGTGTCCTAGACATTATGCAAACCTCGTGCCAGATAATAAAATGTTTAAAAACAATAAGTTAAAATAATGGTGTCACGGTTTTATCAGCCATTGTTTTCACTAGTCATTATTTTCACACTTTGTAGGCGCTGAATACTCGGGTTCTAAGCTACGGCTATGGTCTTGGGAGTTGCGCTTTAGGCGCAGCCGCTTGCAGGCATGCAGGGAGCTGACTGGGTGCAGTCCCCAAAACTGGGATAGGGCTAATTGTGCTGGTTAGACTTTATTTCATATTTGCGCATCTTCTGAATCAGCGTTGTGCGCTGCAGAGATAGTAACTTTGCGGCTTTTGAGACAACGCCATCGCTGCTGTCCAAAGCCTGATTAATTAGGTCGCGCTCAATCATAACCAGATGCTGTTTCATATCGAAAGCGCCCTCGGAGAGCGTGGCCATATTAATGGAAAATGCGGGGCTAGGCGTTGGATGTTCTTGTTTTAATGCAGCGACGGGTTTTAGCCCAGCCTGGTAGCGCTGTGGCAGCATGCTCGGAGATATTGTCTCGCCGTGATGGAGAATAGACAGCCTCTCTACAAGATTTCGGAGTTCTCTCACATTACCGGGCAAGTCATACTGACATATCGCATCGATAGCGCTCTGCTCAAATCGCAGTGGTTCGGACAGATCTAATTCTTTCGTCATTTTTTTGGCGAATATTGTAATGAGACAAGGGATATCAGTCTTTCTTTCGCGCAATGGCGGTAATTCGATGGGAAAGACATTGAGTCTGAAAAACAGGTCGGTGCGGAACTTGCCCTCGCCAATCTGGTCTTCTAGATTCTGATGGGTAGCGGCAATGAGCCTGACGTCGCTGCTCATGGTCTTGGTGCCGCCGACGCGTTCATAGGCTCGCTCTTGAATGACCCGTAGCAGTTTGACCTGCATCGGCAGCGGCATATCTCCAATTTCATCAAGAAATAACGTGCCCCCTTCCGCCAGTTCGAAGCGACCCTTTCGGCTGCTGATAGCGCCCGTGAATGAGCCTTTCTCGTGACCAAATAGTTCTGACTCGAGTATATCTGGGGGGATGGCGCCGCAGTTTACGGCTATAAAGGGGTGGTCGGCTCGGGCTGATACATTGTGGATAGACTTGGCAACAACTTCCTTTCCGGTGCCGGATTCGCCGGTAATCAGTACATTAGAGTTGGTCTGTGCAACGTGGCGGCAGAGGTTATCTACACGGCGAATCGCTGGGCTGTCGCCGTCTAAGAGCATCTTTCGGCTTTTTGAATTCTGGCTAAGGTTGTAACGTCGCTGGGCCTGGCTTATCAAGCGAGACAGACCCTTAAAGGCTATTGGAAATTTGACACAGGCTGTCGCGTTTTCAGGGACTTCAAACTTTTCCTGCTCTGTTTGATTGCGTAAAACATAAAGCCCCAAGTTAGGGTAAGTCAGGGCGAGTTCATGCAGCGTTTTTCTTTCAGCGTCTTCATTAAGGCCGAGAATGGCAAACAGGATGTCTTGTTTGCCGACAGCTTCCAGTGAGCTTTGGGCATCGCGAGTAAAAACGACAGGCTGGCCGAGGAAAACCAAAATGATCTCGAGTCTTACTTGCATTTCTTCACTGTCGCAAACGACTAATAGGGCGGTGGACATTGGGTTAGTGATTTCCTGTGGGTCAGAATTAGGCGTGAATTTGTCTCGCTAGCTAAGTACCACTGTTACAAATTTGACTGAATATTGCTACGGTTTGTCAAAAGCAATTAATTTGACGTTAAATTTCCAAGATATGTTGGCTTTTGTCAATAAAACGACATTATAATTGCGACTATTAGCGATTCTCACGGTTATCCATGGCGAAAAGGGCCAGTTAGCACTAAATTCTCGCGGCAAGCTTTGTTAGAGACTGACTTTTTTGTGAAATCAAATTCACCCTGTCCTGTTTTTGCCGATACAACAGCAATAGAGTTACCTGTTGTTTTAGGCATGATCCAGCCCGGTGGGGGTGAATGCTGAATTGTATTGGCTCGAACGCGCAAATTTTTGTAAGCCCGCAGAGCACAGCCCCATCCACGAATAAGACTGAATTCTGGGTTCTAAATGGCAAGAGAAAGCTGATCAGATGTTTGAATTATCTTCACGGCTGGCGAATTCCCCTTTAATTTTCGCTATTTCCTCTAACAGCGCTAGTTATAGTTGCCTCATTCGCTCGCTAGAGCAAAATTCTGACTAAGACGTATAACCTTTGGAAACAACATCGCATTATGGCTAATCCTATAAAAGATTCAAAAGAGCCCGGATTTCTGCATTCCCTACTGTGTTTTGGCGGTGTCATGGTGATCGTGATTTCCGGC
>CALKDE010000245.1 GCA_938082955.1 uncultured Pseudomonadales bacterium | reverse complement strand
TCTGGATTGTAAGGGCTTGGCTAGGGTAGATGTTATGCAGGATGAAAGTGGTGAGTTCTACCTGCTGGAATTAAATACGATTCCTGGTATGACTGACCACAGCTTTGTGCCTGTAGCAGCAAAGAAGTCTGGGATCGATTTCGATGATTTGTTATTAACCGTATTAGAGCTAGAGCAAGCCGCGAACTAAGAAGATGTCAACTACAAACAGAGCAATTAGAACTGGAAGCGGAATACATTCAACTCGCCGCAATTCCAATTCAAGAAATCAACCGCTTAAGCCTAAGTCATCGGGCAAACGGGGGCTCTTCGCTCTTGCGGGGGCGTTGGCTTGTGTTGCTTTGCTGATGGTTCAAAACAGAGCGAACATTTCCGGTTTTATAAATCGTCCAGTCAGTAAGGTTAGAATCGAAAACCAGTGGCAAAGGATAAGTGAGGCCGAGGTCAGTAAGGTGTTAGCTCCTTTTATGGGGAGTGGCTTCTTCGATTTTGATGTTGTCGAGGCGAAGCAAAAACTTGAACTTCACTCGTGGATCCTGCAGGCGTCAGTGACACGAATCTGGCCAAGCACGCTATCACTGCATCTGATAGAACAAGTTGGCATAGCCCGATGGGGTAACGAGCAATTACTAAATCAATACGGTGAAATATTTCAGCCTGACAGCTTGCTAGAGTTAAGCGCATTGCCTTTGCTTGCGGGGCCTGAGGACAGTCAGGCGGCTGTGATGTTGCAGTACCAGAAGCTCAACCAGATTTTATTTCCAGCAGGATTGCTCCTCTCGGGATTGAGCCTAAGCAAACGTGGTAGCTGGGAATACTTATTGAATGAACAAATACAGGTTGTTGCCGGCAGAGATGATGTATTCGAGAAGACGCAGCGTTTTATCGATTTTTATACGAGTCAGCCGTTCCAGCAATCATCCCAGTTTTACTCTATTGACTTGAGATACGGAAACGGCATAGCGGTACGCGAGACCGAGTCAGGTTTTACAGGAGTGGCAATTCGGTGATTCAGTTCCACCAAACATCTTTTGAGAACCGTTGTCTGGAGAATTCGAACGATGAATGAATCAGCAAACGAAAACATGATCGTTGGATTGGATATTGGCACTTCCAAGGTCGTGGCGATAGTTGGGGATATAAACTCCGATGGCGGTTTGGATATCGTCGGCATTGGCAGTCACCGTTCTCGCGGACTTAAGAAGGGCACTGTAGTCAATATCGAATCGACCGTTGAATCCATTCAGCGTGCAATCGAAGAAGCAGAGCTTATGGCGGGGTGCCAGATTCATTCAGTTTATGCAGGTATTGCCGGCAGTCATATCCGGAGCATGAATTCTCATGGGATCGTGGCGATTCGAGACGGCGAGGTCATAAAGGCTGATATCGAGCGCGTTATTGATGCGGCGCAAGCTGTTGCTATCCCCGCTGACCAGAAAGTTCTGCATATACTTCCGCAGGAATACATCATCGATTCGCAGGAAGGTGTTAAAGAGCCGCTGGGTATGTCCGGTGTTCGTCTTGAGGCGAAGGTCCATCTGGTCACCTGTGCGATTAACGCAGTACAGAATATTGAGAAATGCATTAAGCGCTGCTCTTTAGAGACTGAGGAAATTATTTTAGAACAATTGGCCTCCGCCTACAGTGTTCTTACCGATGATGAGAAAGAACTCGGTGTTTGTCTCGTGGATATTGGCGGAGGCACTACTGATATCGCAATTTTTACAGAAGGCGCTATACGCCACACGGGTGTCATTCCGATTGCGGGCGATCAGGTAACGAATGATATAGCCATGGCCCTTCGAACGCCGACCGAAAACGCAGAAGAGATAAAGATCAAATATGCCTGCGCTCTGACTCAATTGGCCAGTGCCGACGAGACTCTGAAGGTTCCTAGCGTCGGAGATCGAGCGCCAAGAGAACTTTCCAGGCAGGCCTTGGCCGAGGTGGTTGAACCGCGCTATGACGAGTTATTTACACTAGTGCAAGCCGAGTTGCAGCGAAGTGGGTTCGAAAATCTGCTAGCAGCGGGCATTGTCCTAACCGGCGGTACTAGCAAAATGGAAGGCGTTGTGGATCTGGCTGAAGAAATATTCCATGCGCCGGTACGCATCGGAGCGCCTCATAATATCAGTGGGTTAGCCGATATTGTAAGAAACCCAATCTATTCTACTGGTGTTGGATTGTTGCTGTACGGCTTAAAGCAATACCAGGAAAGAGGTGGAATCGAGTCTAAGAGCGAGTCACGGATTCAAATTGTGGACAGAGTAAAGAGCTGGCTCCAAGGAAATTTTTAGTTTTAACCTTAATTAGTCAACAACCAATACAGTAAAAGAATTATAAATGAGAGGGCTATATGTTTGAATTAGTCGAGAATGTTGCGCAGAGCGCTGAAATTAAAGTCATAGGCGTTGGTGGTGGGGGCGGAAACGCTGTGCACCATATGATTAATAACCAGGTCGAGGGTGTGGAGTTTATCTGTGCAAACACAGATGCACAGGCGCTGCATAACCTAAAAGCCAAGACGATATTACAGATGGGTAGCAATATAACCAAAGGTCTTGGTGCGGGGGCAAATCCTGAGATCGGTCGACAGGCAGCGTTGGAAGATAGGGATGAGATCGCTGAAATTTTATCCGGCGCAGATATGGTATTTATCACGGCCGGTATGGGTGGCGGGACAGGAACTGGCGCCGCGCCTATCGTTGCCGAGGTGGCTCGCGAGATGGGCATCCTAACCGTCGCGATCGTGACCCGGCCTTTCCCCTTCGAGGGTAAAAAGCGTTCAAAGATTGCGGAAGAGGGTATTCAGCTGCTCACAGAGCATGTGGACTCTCTAATTACTATCCCGAATGAAAAATTGTTGGACGTACTGGGTAAAGAAGCAACGCTGCTAGAAGCATTTAAAGCCGCTAACGATGTGCTATTAGGCGCGGTGAAAGGCATTGCCGATTTAATCATGAACCCAGGCATGATTAACGTGGACTTCGCTGATGTTAAGACGGTCATGTCTGAGATGGGCATGGCTATGATGGGTACGGGTGCGGCAGTTGGCGCTGATCGGGCTCGGGAGGCAGCAGAGGCTGCGATTCGCAGCCCGCTATTAGAAGACGTGAACCTGCAAGGCGCGCGCGGAATTTTGGTTAATATCACAGCTGGAGAGAATCTATCTTTGGGTGAATTTTCTGAGGTTGGTGACACTATCGAAGAATTTGCTTCAGATGATGCAACGGTAGTGGTTGGCACAGTGATCGACCCAAGCCTCGAGAATGAAATGCGCGTTACTGTCGTAGCTACGGGTTTAGGAGATAAGCACGCGAAGCCCACTAAAGTTGTGGACAACACTAACAGGGGCATAACACCCGATTACCGTCAGCTTGATAAGCCAGCGGGAATGCGCAGGCAGGCTTCTTCACGCGCATCTGCTGCGGTTGTGGGTGCAGATACCGACATGGACTACCTTGATATTCCCGCCTTTCTAAGAAAGCAGGCAGACTAGGATCCCAGAAATGCCACAGCAGGGTTCCTGTAGGGTATTTCTCACCTGCCGCTTTTGAACGGCCTTAGTTAAGGCAAGTATTTGGGGTAGTGAGCGGATTTTCCCTTATTGGGTTATCCCTAGAATTTTGCTACGATGACGAAGCTTTTTTAAAGACCGTCGTTGTGAGCTGAAACAGCTCGTTCTCGAGTCTAATGTTGCTGAATTAGTAGAACACGGAATACCCGTTTCAGACATAGGACTAACTCTTGATCGCAATATCACATGACATTGCATCCCGAATGCCTCAGATTTCCCTGTTTTTCCGACTAAATAAGACGCGATGTGAAGACCTATGCTGAGACAAAGAACCCTGAAGAATGTTATTCGCGCCACGGGCGTTGGCTTGCACACTGGTGAGAAGGTCTATCTAACTCTTAGGCCGGCACCAGTAAACACTGGTATCGTCTTTACCCGCGTAGATCTAGATATACCCGTTCAGATTCCTGCCCGCGCATCTAATGTAGGCGATACAACTCTCTCTACTTGCCTGGTTAAAGATGACGTTAGAATTTCTACTATTGAGCATTTGATGTCGGCGCTGTCAGGCTTGGGCATCGACAATGCCTTTATCGATGTAAGTGCACCTGAAGTGCCGATCATGGATGGCAGTGCTGGCCCGTTCGTTTTTCTTATACAATCTGCTGGAATCACGGAGCAATCAGAATTAAAGCGCTTCATCAAAATAAAGAAGCCGTTATATTTGGAACATGGCGACAAAGCGGTCAGTCTCGAGCCGTTTGATGGCTTCAAGGTCAGCTACACACTTCTTTACGATCACCCCGTCTACAAGAAATACACGAAGAGCGCGACCATCGACTTCTCTAGCACTTCTTTTGTTAAGGAAGTAAGCCGTGCACGTACCTTCGGATTCATGCATGAATTCGAGGAATTGCGTAATAGGAATTTGGCATTAGGTGCGAGTATGTACAATGCCATCGCGGTAGGTGACTATAAAGTCTTGAACGAGGATGGTTTGCGCTACGAAGACGAGTTTGTAAAGCATAAGATCCTTGATTCTATTGGAGATTTATACCTGCTTGGCAATAGTTTGATAGGCGAGTTTAAGGGGTATAAATCTGGACATGCCCTGAATAATGCTTTACTCAGAATGCTCGAAGTAAATGAGGATGCTTGGGAGATAGTCAGTTTTGACAGTGATACGAATGTGCCTATTTCCTATATGAAACCAGTGTTGGCAGCCTAGTTCTGCCGTGCTATTCTAACTACCTGATTTTAATAAACATAGTTGGGCGTTGAAGTTCTCGATTAGCCCCAAGTTTTAATAGGCTTACTGAGACAACGCTTACTCAATGAAAGTTATCCTAGTCGACCAGCGTCATGGTCACACTAAAACTATTGTCCTTAAGGGATGGCTGAAAGGCCTCCTTTCCCTGTGCCTGCTCGGTGCCCCAGTTGCCTTGGGCTACTTTGGTTATGGGCTCGCAGTTTCTCAGAACATCGGTGTCTTCAGCGAAGAGTCTGCGCAAAATTGGGAGCGCCAGATTCGCATACAGACTGAACAAATATCCGAAATTAAAGATGAATCGGAACAACAGATCGAAGCCCTAACTATGCGGCTTGCAATGTTACAGGCGCGTCTAGTGCGCTTGGATGCTGTTGGGGAACGTATAACTACTATTGCCAATTTGGATGCTGGTGAATTTGATTTCAGTGATCCGATTGCTATAGGTGGTCCTGCGATTGGTGTTTCACAGTCCTACTCAGCAGCGGGTTTTATGGACGCTGTTTATCAGCTCGAGCAACAACTGGAAGATCGTCAGCAGCAACTCGAAATTCTCGAAGGCCTGATGACTGATCGAAAAATTCAGTCAGATGTCTTCATCGCAGGCAGGCCTGTAGAAAAAGCCTGGATCGCTTCGCGTTTCGGCCAGCGTCCTGATCCTATTACTGGGCGCATAGCTTTCCATGGTGGCATCGACTTCACCACTGGCAAGTCGGGTGCTGAGATTAATACCGTGGCAGCAGGTGTCATCACTTGGTCTGGGCCGCGATCGGGCTACGGCTTGATGGTTGAGGTCAATCACGGTAACGGGTTCACTACACGCTACGCCCACTCAGAAAAGCTATTGGTGGACGTTGGCGATATTGTAATGAAGGGTCAGAACATCGCGCTAGTTGGTTCTACTGGCCGTTCAACAGGGCCTCATGTGCATTTTGAGGTTTACAAGAACGGCAGAGTCGTCGACCCAGCCGCCTATATACACCGCACAGCAAGATAATTATCCCCTGCTTAAAACCAATCTAATTGGTCTTTGTCGGTCTGTCTGAGCAACCCTCATCATTCCCGTTGGAGATCAGCGTATCGAATTAACCTATTGATAGAGAAAAATGAGCATATTAAACAGAATATTTGGAAGTAGTAACACGCGCAAGCTGAAGAAACTGCAAAAGACCGTAGCTCGTATCACCGAGCTTGAAGCCTCTTTAGAAGCACTTCCCGATGAAGAGTTGAAAGCCAAGACGGACGAATTTAAACAACGCTTTGATGCCGGTGAGTCGACTGACGCGCTGCTGCCCGAAGCATTCGCCGTTGTTCGTGAAGCGAGTAAGCGAACATTACAGATGCGCCATTTCGATGTGCAGATGATCGGTGGAATCGTATTGCATGAAGGGAGTATCTCAGAGATGAGAACTGGTGAGGGCAAGACGCTCATGGCGACCTTGCCGGCCTATCTAAACGGCCTTACCAAGAAAGGTGTTCACCTAGTTACGGTAAATGAATATCTTGCAGAGCGGGATGCGAACTGGATGCGCCCATTGTATGAGTTTCTAGGCCTCAGTGTGGGCATCATAGGATCGGGACAGACGCCGGAATTAAAGAAAGAAGCTTATAACAGCTCTATTACCTACGGCACGAACAACGAATTTGGTTTTGATTACTTGCGCGATAACATGGCGTTCCGTCTCGATGACAAAATGCAGAGGGAGTTAAATTTTGCGATCGTCGACGAGGTGGATTCAATTCTCATCGACGAAGCACGAACTCCGCTGATCATTTCTGGTGCCGCCGAAAATAGCTCCAAGCTCTATGAAGCTATTAACCAGTTGATTCCGAGGTTGGATAAGGGAGTTAAGGCAGAAAAGTCCAAGATGGAAATGATGGACAAGAACTTTGTGCCAGAGGAGTCAGGTCATTTCACGGTTGATGAGAAGAGTCGCCAGGTCGAGCTTACTGAAACTGGGCACGAATTCGTTGAAGATATTCTGATTCAGAAGAAATTGCTAGCCGAGGGCGAATCACTTTACTCGGCGACCAACTTATCCCTTCTTCATCACGTACATGCTGGCCTAAAGGCGCATAACCTTTTTAATCGAGATATTGAGTACATAGTACAGAATAAAAGCATTGTACTGATTGATGAACACACAGGTCGGACAATGGAAGGGCGGCGTCTTTCAGAGGGTTTGCATCAGGCACTAGAGGCAAAAGAAAAATTGGAAATTCAGAGTGAGAGTCAGACTCTGGCTTCAACGACATTCCAGAACTATTTTCGCTTGTACAATAATTTGTCCGGTATGACCGGTACGGCCGACACGGAAGCGTTCGAATTTTCGCAAATATACGGACTGGATGTGGTGGTGATACCAACCAATCAGCCTATGGTGCGTGATGATGCAAACGACCTTATCTATCTTTCCATGGAAGAAAAATTAGAAGCAATCGTTCTTGATGTTACTGAAATGAGCGCCAAAGGCGCGCCCGTACTGGTCGGCACAGCGTCTATCGATACATCTGAAACATTGTCGAACTTTCTCACAAAAGAAAAAATCGAGCATGAAGTACTCAACGCCAAATTCCATCAGCGTGAAGCGGAGATTATTGCTCAGGCAGGAAGGCCTGGGGTGGTGACTATCGCTACTAACATGGCTGGCCGTGGCACCGATATCGTATTGGGCGGGAAATGGGAAGCTGAGGTTGCGGAATTAGAAAACCCTAGCAAAGAACAGATCGAGAAAATAAAAACGGAGTGGCAGCTACGTCACGATCAGGTTATTGCGGCCGGTGGTCTACACATCGTTGGCACTGAGCGCCACGAATCAAGGCGTATTGATAATCAGCTGCGTGGTCGTTCTGGAAGACAAGGCGATCCTGGATATTCCAGGTTCTATCTGTCCATGGAAGATAACCTGCTTAGGATTTTTGCAACCGATGGAGTGAAGAACTTTATGCGGCGCTTAGGGATGGAGCGCGGAGAAGCCATAGAGCACGGTATGGTAACGAAGCAAATTGAAAAGGCTCAGCGAAAGGTTGAAGGCAGGAATTTCGATATTCGTAAACAATTGCTTGAATATGACAATGTAGCGAATGATCAGCGCACGATCATTTATCGTCAGCGTAACGAACTGATGGCCAGTGATGATATTTCAGAGCTGTTGAAAGATATGCGTACAGATGTTGTTGGACAATTGGTTGATGAGTACATCCCTCCTCAGAGTGTTCCCGAACAATGGGATGTTGAAGGATTGCAGAAAGCTATAGATACCGAATTTTCGACTCAGCAAGATATTCAGAAATGGCTCGATGAGGATGACCAGCTTTACGAAGAGCAGCTGAAGCAAAAAATTGATGAGATACTCTCTGTCAATTACCAGGAGAAATGTGCTGCAGTGGGTGAAAAGATGCGCGCTTTCGAGAAGCAGATTACATTACAGATATTGGATGGTTTGTGGAAGGAACACCTTGCGACTATGGATCACCTGCGACAAGGAATATTTTTGCGTAGTTATGGTGGCAAGAATCCGCGACAGGAATATAAACGGGAAGCGTTCGCTCTATTTCAAGACCTGATGACAAACCTGCAGCAGGAAGTTGTTAAGGTCTTGAGTCACGTTAAGATTCGACAAGAAGACAAGGTAGACGCTATTGAGCAACAACGCGAGCAGGAGCGAGCTAGAGAGAGAGTGAACTTCCAGCATCAAGCCGCATCGGCACTCTCCGAGCCGTCATCGGGTGAGGCACCACCTGTGGGTCGGGGCCAAGGAGAGGGAGAGAAGACTGCTCCATTTATTCGAGAGATGGCTAAGGTAGGAAGGAACGATCCCTGCCCTTGTGGCTCGGGCAAGAAGTATAAAGTCTGCCATGGCAAAATTGGTTAGCTGTCAGCGCCCCATTGTCTGAGAAGGGGAAAGCAGTGTAAGGATTTAAAGATGGCAGTCGGTCCAGAAAGAAAGGTAAGCATCATTCCTATTGAGGGGATTCGTTTAGCAGCCGCGAAAAGCCACATTCGCTACGCTAATCGACTCGATCTTGTCTTGGTTGAAATTGCGGAGGGCTCGACAACGGCTGGCGTGTTTACTCAGAACGCGTTCTGTGCCGCCCCGGTTCGCATAGCTAGGGAGCGAGTTAAGAATACTGCTAGTCGTTATTTTTTGATCAACACAGGAAATGCAAACGCGGGCACCGGAGCTGAGGGAGAGCTTGCCGCGGTAGCATGTTGCGATGGCTTGGCCGAGATTGCGCAAATTTCATCCCGGCAGGTAGTGCCATTTTCGACAGGGGTTATAGGCGAACAACTTCCTTTTGAGAAGATACTCGTAGCGTTACCTATGCTGTATGAAGCATTGTCTGCTGACTCTTGGCAATCGGCAGCACAGGGAATATTAACAACCGACACACGGCCGAAGCTAGCATCAACAAGCTTTACAGCTAACGGCTCGCAGGCAAACATAAGCGGGTTTGCGAAGGGCTCAGGCATGATTCGCCCGAACATGGCAACACTGCTTGCCTATGTTTTTGCAGACGCGCAAATTGAGACACCTCTCCTCGAAAATTTCTTAGATAGCGCTGTAAACAATTCATTTAACAGAATCACAGTCGATGGTGATACCTCAACCAATGATTGTTGTATGTTGGTTGCCACGGGTAAGGGATCTCTAGTGATTACGGAGGCCGATAGCGAAGCAGCTAGGCAGTTTCAGTCTGAATTGAATGCTGTTTTCGAACAGTTAGCTACCGATTTGATTCGGGATGCAGAAGGCGCCAGCAAATTTATAACGATCGAGGTAAATGAAGGCGCATCTGAGCAGGAATGTCTGGCAGTAGCCTATACGGTAGCGGAATCTCCTTTGGTTAAAACCGCTTTTTTTGCCTCAGATCCGAATTGGGGAAGAATTCTCGCTGCTATCGGCCGTGCCGGTCTTAGCGATCTGGATATTGAGTCCGTCACGGTGGCGCTTGGAGATACACTCTTAGTGTCCAAAGGAGCAGTCGATGCTGAATATAGTGAGAGAGCAGGGCAGTCAGAGATGGATAAGGACGAGGTTCGAGTCCAAATTAACCTTGGCCGTGGGAAGGCTAGGACAAGAGTCTGGACGTCGGACCTTTCCAGCGAGTATGTGCGCATCAATGCGGACTATCGCAGTTAGCACTTTGTTGTGAATAAAAACGCCACTGTCCATGTTGCTGTCGGGGTTCTTCTCAATGACAAGCGCGAAGTATTGATTGCACTACGTCCCACCCAAGCTCATCAAGGCGGCCTTTGGGAATTTCCTGGTGGTAAAGTCGAAGAAGGCGAGTCGGTTGAGCACGCGCTTAACAGAGAATTTGAAGAAGAGTTAGGCATCAGTGTGCAGGCCTGTACTGCGTTAACTCAAATCAGGCACGAATACAGCGACAAGACGGTAATGTTGGATGTTTGGTGTATCGAAAAATATTCCGGGATACCGAAAGGAAGAGAAGGGCAGGCCATCGAATGGCGTGCACTTTCCAAACTTCGACCTACGGATTTCCCCAAGGCTAACGAGCACATAATTCGTGTACTAAACAGCCCAAGCGAATCCCCATCACTGAAAATGTTCAAGATTTGACGCGTTGCGCGTAATCATCCAAGATCAGTTCGGTCTCTTCACCTGTTCACCTACAAAAGCTATCAAGTCTTGGAGTCTCGTCTTTCCTCCTGTGTAAGCGTACTGCAAGCGACGAAGAGCCAGGGTGTTAAATTTTAAAGAAAGTCTTCGCTAAGCCCAGAAAGCGACTGCTATAAATAGAATTAGCCAGGAATATTATGGCGACCGAATCGTATTTTTTTGATAAAGTATTCATTAATAAGGCGGCCATAGCTATGTGAAAAGCTAAGAAGCGTAGAGTGATATTGTCGACGTTTATGTGATGTAAGTTACTGATATTTAACTCAAATTTTTAAAAAAATGGAAATCCTTTAAAACATTAGC
>CALKDE010000244.1 GCA_938082955.1 uncultured Pseudomonadales bacterium | reverse complement strand
CTTGGCTCCTGAAATCACCTTTGCGTCCTGGATGATATTTGCCTTGCCGATGAGTGCAACCTATATGTTGATAGCCTGGTTTGTTCTCACCCGATTTGTCTTCCCTCTGCCAGCTACGACGCCCTTTAGCGGGCGTGATTTTATCCGTAATGAAATCGAAAAACTCGGAGTGATGTCCCCTGAAGAAAAAAGAGTAACGTTCGTGTTCGTCAGTGCAGCCTTATTGTGGATGACGAGGAAGGAACGTTTATTCGGGGCCGATGTTGATATTTATGGATGGAGCCACTACTTAGATTCGTTTCTTGCATTTGTATGTTCCGATCCAGTTGGCTATATGATCGATGACGGCACCGTTTCTATCGCAATGGCATTGCTGTTGTTTATCATTCCGGCCAGCAAGCAGGTGGGTGGTCGTCTCATGGATTGGGAAGATGCTAAAAAGGTGCCGTGGGGCATTTTGTTACTATTCGGTGGTGGTTTAGCGCTTGCGAAAGGCTTCACAACATCGGGCCTAGGCGTCTATATTGCAGGACAGTTGCAGTCGCTTCTTGGTGACGCAAGTCCTCTGATTATTGTGATGAGCACAGTGGGTTTTATCACTGGACTCACTGAGGTAACGTCTAATACGGCGACAATTTCGCTGTCTCTACCGATCATGGCCAGCCTGTCTCAGGCTATAGGAGTGCATCCATTATTGCTGCTCATCCCCACGACTTTAGCTGCTTCTTGTGCATTTATGCTGCCTGTATCCACGCCGCCTAATGCAATTGTCTATGGTTCCGGCAGGGTGCCGATAATGAAGATGGTGGTGGCAGGTATCTGGTTGGATATTCTTTCAGTTTTTCTGATCACCGTCTTTGTCTACACAGTGGGCCATTTAACCTTCGGTGTATTAGGTCCCTTTCCTGATTGGGCGCTTCCATAGCTTATTAATTATTAGTAATAAATTTCTAAAAAAGTGGGAAGTTGTATTAGCTGCTTCCCCCTTTATGTTATGTTGTCGAAATAATTAGAGTAGAAAATTAAGCGTAATCCAGAGACTCAGGGGCCCAGCCACTGAGGAAGTACTTAGAGAGCTCGCTAGAATGCGACGTAAAGAGGCAAAATATTGCCACCTGGATAAGATGATAAATAGTCTTTGAGCTCAAATGATCGGTAAACGCAGTGATAAAAAAACAGCAGTAAGCCCCTGCCCCGCCGGCGATGACAAGTGCACAAATCTTCCAGAGGTTCAACGCCTTCAAGAAGAGGTCAAGAGGTTGGCGGCGCTAGTGCGCACGGATGAATTGACGGGTCTGTATAGTTTTCGCTACTTTTATCAGGCGCTTAGTCTGGAGATGGAGCGTACCCGTCGTTCTGGTCAGCCCACCTGCCTCATCATGTTAGACTTAGATCATTTTAAAGCCGTCAACGATGCCTACGGTCATGAGGTTGGCAACATTGTGCTTAGTCACATATCCAACCTTATTTCGCAGAGTGTTCGCAGACTGGATATTCCGTGTCGCTATGGAGGTGAGGAGTTCACTATCATTCTTCCTGATACGACCTTGGAACAGGGGATTCGCTTCGCAAATCGCCTTCGCTTGATTATCGAGAACTCGCCGGTTAAGACCCGTGATGCGCTGTTAGGAATCGAAGCTAGCTTTGGAGTTGATGTCTTCATAAAGGGCGAAGAATTGTTAGAAAAAGAATTCTTAGAGAAGGTCGATTCTTTCCTCTACCTAGCCAAGCAGGAAGGCCGCAACAAAGTCTGTCACGGCAGCATTGATGACTAGGATGAAAGTGGTTCAGCAGCGAAGAAACTCAAAGAAAAAGTATTAGCTGCGCCGTGAACTAAATTCTTATACGAATACTTGTAAGCAATATCATGGTTTCGAATTTTCGATTATCTGTGCAAGATGGTAGAGAATTGCAGCCGTAGCACCCCAAATCCTAAACTGTTCAAACTGCAACTCGAGAATCTTTCTCTGCTGATTATCATAGATCATGGATGTGGAGTTGTAGGAGTCTGGGTTCATAAGTAGGGAGAGAGGTGCATGAAAAATTTCTGCAACCTCGATAGGACAAGGTGCGAAGTCCAAGCCCGGTTCTATCAGCCCAATGATGGGAGTGACCTGAAAACCAGAGGGAAGAGCCATGTCGCCCAAGCGGCCTATGACCTCAACGTTGCTCCGTGCGAGACCGATCTCTTCCTCGCTCTCTCTTAGCGCCGTAGCAACCACATCCAAGTCATCTGGCTCTTGTGATCCTCCAGGCAGGCTGATCTGTCCCGGGTGACTATTTAGATTTTTTGAGCGCACCGTGAGCACTATCTCGCTATTCTTGCCCGGTCTGTATCGCGTTATAGGAATTAGTACTGAGGCTTTGCGTAGTGCAGTGGGGTGCTCGAACATCATCTTGTTAACAGAACTATCAGGATGAAAAATTGGGTCCGGGTTATCGTTTTTGTTCCCAGAGAAATAGTCAAGCAGGTCATTGAATGCCTGCTTTGAATTGCTTTCATCGGCGTTGTTCATTGTGATGATCCTATCTTTCTAAAATGCTATCGGTAGAAATAAAAATGCCGACATACAGTCGGCATTTTTAACAACGTTTTGGAAACTATTTATATTTCCAAGTAACTCCGAAAAAGGCTCTTACAGTTTCGCCAGGGAAGTAGCGATCGCCATTGAACGTTGTCCAGTCTGCACGCTCAGCGTATTGTTCATCCGTTACGTTAAGCACGTTCAGGTAGAAACTCAGGTCGTCATTAAACTGGTATTGTGTTCGCCAGTTCAGGATATCATGCCCTTCGTAGCTCGCTGTGTTCTCAGGGTTCGTGTAATAGTCACCCATGTTGACCAGTTCGATCTCTGTCTTGATTGAGCTGATTGGTCTCCATTGTAGGCGTAAATTACCAAACGTATTCGGCGCGGTATCTACATCGTTCCCATTGATATCAATTCCACCGGATATCTGGGAATTTTCGTAGGTATGCTTAGCTAGGTTAAAGACACCCTGAATTGCAAGCGTGTCTGTAATATCCAATCCCATAGCAAACTCGATACCTCGATGCGAGGTATGACTGTCATTGAGATTTTCTCTAGCGCTGTTGGTAAAGATTTCGTTCTGCTTATCCATGAAATACCAAGAGGCAGCATAATTCCAGTTTTCACCGGCGCCTTTAAAGGCTACTTCATAGCTGTCTAACTCCACAGAATCCAAGCTCGCCACTGTCTGCGCGTTCTGCAAGCGATATAGCTCAGTAGCCTGCGGTGCGCGGAAGCCTCGCTGTACTCTGAACTGCAGGTCGTGGTTGTCATTAAGTGCATAGCTCAGACCTAGCTTTGGAGAGACATTGGTAAAACTGTCTTCTCTGTCAGCAGGGCGGCTATAGCGACAACCGAAGCGGCAAGCTACGCCGAACTGATCAGTGCGTCCGTCGATCATGTTGTTGTTATAGACGTACTCCGTGTTCTCTAATCGCAGACCCAAAGATAGTTCCCAGTTGTTACCTAAGTCTTGCTGGTAATTGACGAAGCCTGCATATTGGCGTATGGATACATCGAAGTCGTAGTGTTTACCCTGTGGGATGGAGTTACGTAGGAAGAAGGATCCTGACGTTGGGTTTGGTTGAAACTGCTTGAGCGCTCCCTCGGTATCTTCGGTAT
The DNA here is from genome assembly GCA_938082955.1 of uncultured Pseudomonadales bacterium. Taxonomy (GTDB): domain Bacteria; phylum Pseudomonadota; class Gammaproteobacteria; order Pseudomonadales; family Pseudohongiellaceae; genus UBA9145. Next base: position 62 of record CALKDE010000244.1, on the reverse strand, counting down.
CGAAGCCCATCGCAAGATTGGCGCCGTTATCAAGTTCCTTGTACGCAGCAAATTGAAAGCCA
>CALKDE010000243.1 GCA_938082955.1 uncultured Pseudomonadales bacterium | reverse complement strand
ACGCTCACCACGTAGCTCGACACTACCTATGCTCCCCTTCGCGGGCTTTCTCCATCCAAGAACAGTTTCCATCAACGCCGTTCTACCGGAGCCAACAAGCCCAGAGAAGCCGAGCACCTCCCCCTTTCTCAATTCGAACCTACTGGGCGTTGCATTGCCTTGTAGCAACAAATTATTAACTCGAAGAACTACTTCCGCCTCGATTGAAACTTTCGGCATCTCTGGAAAGAGAGAGTTTAGCTCTCTACCCACCATCAGTCGCGCCATGTCGTCCTTACTCAACTGCGCGGCTGGATAACTTCCCACTAACTCGCCATCGCGAAGAACTGTGATCACATCCGCTATCTGCTCGATCTCATCCAACTTGTGCGAGATGAAAACGATCGCCACTCCATCTTGGCGAAAACGGTCGATGAGCTCGAACAGCACCTGACTTTCTTGCTGCGTGAGCACTGCGGTAGGTTCATCGAGGACAAGTACACGAGCATTTTTCGCCTGAGCCTTCGCGATCTCCACCATTTGCTTTGCAGAGACAGGAAGTTGATCGACAGAGGTTTCGGGGTCTATATCGCTGCGCAGAACGTCTAAATATTCCTGCGCCTTGGTTAACATTTTTTCCTTATCGAGAAAAAAACGCCCCTTAATTTCGTTGCCGAGGAATATATTCTCGGCCACGGTGAGTTGCTCGGCTAGATTAAATTCCTGATGAATGAGTACGACGCCTGCCTGCTCGGCGATCGCATTGTTCCAGAGGCTAATTCGCTGAGAACTACCACTGCCATCGCTAATGTGCAATTCACCATCAGTGAGCGCCTCGAAGCCGGAGAGAATTTTAACTAACGTAGACTTCCCAGCGCCATTCTCGCCGAGTATTGCATGCACCTCTCCTGCGCGAAGCGTTAGATCGATGCCGTGCAAAACCTCGACCGGACCGAAAGACTTGCGTAGGTTCTTAACCGACAATGTGAGCGATTTACTATTTTCGTCTGACATCTGAACTTCTTATTCGTCTCTAGGCTCTCGTTTTAGATTGCCAGCCATACTACTAATCATGCTAATTCGGCCGGTTCCACATGTTTTCCAACACGGTACTGCCATATTCTTTTTGTCCCTCAATAAGAAGCACTCGCATCTGTTCGACAACTTCCGGGAATTCGCGCGTGAAGCTGTAAGTCTCCGACGGGTCACGCTGCACATCGAACAACAAACCATTAGGACCGTAATAAGAATCTGGATTATCGAAGCTAGGCACTGCAGCCCTGTACTGTGACTCAACTACGAGCTTCCATTGGCCACTGCGCACACCGGCGATTCGATCCCTATCGAACAGATAGAGCACCTCATGAGGTGAAATAGCACCATCGGTTAGCATCGGTAAAATATCTTTTCCGTCAATTGGACGATCCGCAGGTAAGTCGCCGCCAGCGAGCTTCACTAGCGTTGGAAATATATCGATATTCATTGCCGGCTCGTTTGATACTAATCCGCCTGGAATCGTGCCAACCCACTTTGCGATAAAGGGAACACGTTGCCCCCCTTCCCAGGAGCTGCCTTTACGATCACGAAATGGTCCGGGGCTTCCTTCGAACCACGGTCCATTGTCCGAGGTAAAAATAACAATCGTATTCTCTTCCAGGCCTAGCCTTTGTAATGTGGCCAATACCTCACCCACACTCCAGTCGATGGTCTCGACCACATCACCGTATAGACCAGCATCGGACTGACCGCTGAATTGATTCGACACATACAAAGGTACATGTGGAAATGTGTGCGGCATATAAAGAAAGAACGGATCGTCTTGGTTGTCTTCGATAAATCGAATAGCCTCATTTGTGTAGCGTTCCGTCAAAGTGTTCTGATTCACCGGATTCTCGATCATCTGATCCTGACGGTAGAGTTCCAAAGGCGTCATATCGTTGCTATGCAGCACTCCGAAGTATTCATCGAAACCCTGTGTTAGTGGTGACCATTCCATTCGACTGCCTAGATGCCACTTGCCAAATAGCGCGGTCTGATAGCCCAGTGGCTTTAACGCTTCGGCAAGGCTGATCTCCTCCGAGGCAAGGTGAACGTCGTTGGTGGGTCTGGCAACATCGCTTACTAGATCCAGACGAATTGGATAGCGACCTGTTAGGAGACCACCCCTAGCTGCAGTACAGACGTTTGCGCTGGAGTAGAAACTATCGAGTCTCGCACCTTCCAAGGCCATGCGATCGAGGTTCGGTGTTTTTATTAGCTGCGAGCCATATACGCCTAGATCGCCATAACCTAGATCGTCCGCCATAATAACGATGAAGTTGGGCTGCCGCGCGTCTTGCGCTTGAGCGCTAACAATAAGGCTGGCTGCCACTAACAACAGCAATGATTTAACAAGCCGTCTCATCCTTCTCTCCCAATTTTATTTCAGTTTAGCCCGAATTTCTGGCTTCTACTAATTTCCTGTTACTGGCATAACTTCGAAACTCGAATTGAATGTAACCAGCATCGATGCCAGCTGAAGTAGAACGGCCTGATTTCCTGTCACCGTTCCTACCCCCGCCTGCAACTGTGATGCGAGTGTCTCCTGCCCCATGATAACCGCCTCAAGGTCACTCCGATTCATAGTTATGGTTACATCAGCGTCGTCAGACAAATAGCCTTCAATATTTGAAAGCGTGCCACCACTCATTTCCACCACAAAATTCTGCTGCGTATCCGGCGAGCTAAAGTTCATCGTAAAATTCGTTCCATCTGCAAGACTGCTATCGACTCTGGTCGCAACCGCATCCCACCATTGCGTCGTGGTCATAGCTCTAGCTAGACTAGGACTTGTGCCGCGGGGCGCTGCCACGGCCGGGGCGCCGTTTCTAAGCTCCTGTGCTGAAGAGAGAAAGACGTTACGCATACTCGCGCTCTCGTACTGATAGCCCAGCTGCTCGAAGACGGAGGCAAGCAAGTCTTTGGCCTCGCTATTCTCTGGCTGCGCATAAACCAGTTTGTTAAGAATTTCCATGGCCAAGCGATACTGCCCTTGATCATGTAGAGTCTGCCCTCGAGAAATAATCTCTGTAGCACCCCCCATCATTTCTACATACAAAGGTGCAGACTCTGCAGGTGAAAGCGGCGCAAGGGTTGCGGGGTTGCCATCCCAGTAACCGAGATAACGATTCAAAACAGCCCGAGAGTTATGAAACTCGGAGCCATGATACTGTCGCGCACTCCATTGCTGCGCGAGACTTGTCGGCACCTTGTACTCGTTGTGAATCTCGTTGATCGTCACACCCTGGTTTGCCAGATTCAAAACCTGATTGTTCAGATTCGCATACGCATCCCGCTGTGTACGCATAACCTGCTGAATTCGTTCATTCCCCCAACGTGGCCAGTTATGAGAAGAGACCAAGACCTCGGCATCCTGACCAAACCGATACAGCGCCTCATTGATCTGCTTTGACCATTGCAGCGCATCTCTAACCAGCGCTCCTCGCAGAGTATAAACATTGTGTATTGTGGCCGTAATATTCTCCGCAGCCCAGAAAACTTTCTGATCTGGGAACCAAGTGTTCATCTCCGCCGG
>CALKDE010000242.1 GCA_938082955.1 uncultured Pseudomonadales bacterium | reverse complement strand
CTTGCCAATCGAAGAAAGCATACGAAAGATGAGGCTCTGTGCCGGCATCTCGAGGCTGAAAACTAGCACTGGCTCGTCAGTGCTCATCACTGCATTCTCAACCAAGTTCATAGCAAATGCCGTCTTACCCATCGAGGGCCTTCCGGCGACGATAACCAAATCCGATTTCTGCCAGCCGGAGGTCATCTCATCAAGATCGGTAAAGCCAGTGGACAGTCCCGTGAGGCTGCCATCTAAGCCCGCAAGTTCATCGATTCTATCCACCGCCTTGCTGAGCAAGGGATTAATAGGGACGGGGCCCTGATCCTGCGGTCGCTCATCCGCAATGCTAAAGACTTCTTGCTCTGCCTCGTCCAAGACGACGGCGGCCTTCTTGCCACCGGTGTTGTAGCCGCTGTTGGCAATACCGTTGGCAACACTGATCAACCGGCGCAGAATCGCCCGCTCGCGGATGATCTCAGCGTAGGCATGGATATTTGCCGTGCCTCTGGCATTGTCTGTCAACTCGCTAAGGTACTCAATGCCTCCAGCACTTTCTAATTCATTCAGGCTATTAAGGGATCCCATCAGTGTCACGACATCGATAGGACTGCGGTCTTCGCTTTGCTGCGACATTACTCGAAAGATGATCTGATGCTCAGGGCGATAGAAATCTTCGGGAAGCAGCACATCTGCCAGATTGTCCCATTCTGTGTTGTCCAACATCAGACCGCCCAATACCGCCTGCTCCGCATCAACTGAGTGAGGCGGCACTTTTAATGCCGCTACATTATTAATTTCACGGCTTTGAGGGCTATGAGGGGTATCGAAAGACATCTTTTGCTTCTGTGTGTTCTAGAGCTTGATCTGAGAATGAAGGTGAAAAAAAAGCACCATCTGAGTGAACAGATGGTGCTTGATGAAGATAGATTGGTCAAGGGCTAGAACAGACTCCTTCAGCCCAGATGATCCTGTCTTAGTCTTCCTTTGTCTCTTCTTCGGCTTGCTCAGTGACTTCCTGCGCAGCCTCTTCAGCAGCCTCGGCCTCGATGATCTCTTCGATCATACTGCCGTCGGCACTGATCCCTGCAACAGCATCAAGACCTTGTACTGCAAGGTTGATAGTCGCAGTCACTTCGTAGCCAAGATTCAATACGACCTCAAAGCTACCTAACTCGCGGATAACACCGTTTGGCAACAATACTTCTGCCTTAACGATATCGGACCCGCATTGCTCGTTCAAAGCATCCGCAATATTCTGAGTACCAACAGAGCCGAATAGCTTGCCTTCATCGCTCGCATTAACCTGCATGCTCAGCGCAACACCAGCAACGATACCCTGGCGCTTCTGCGCCGTAGCGACGTTCGAATCGTGAGCGGCCATTAGTTCTGCTCTACGAGAGTCAAAATCAGCCAGATTCTGCTTTGACGCAGGTATCGCTTTTCCTTTTGGAAATAAGAAGTTACGCGCAAATCCAGATTTCACATTAGCGGTGTCGCCGATTTCACCCAGGTTTGCCATTTTTTCAAGCAAGATAACGTTCATTTGTTCTTCCTCATCTCTAATTCTTGTCTAGCACTGACTGCCAATGCTTCATTCTGTTTAAGCCGGCTTCTGCAGGCGCGTTCTAAAATCGTACCAGCTATCTAAAAGTGCAAGCAGCACGATCATATTCGCTATAAGAGGCAACACGATTAGCGCATACAATACGGCTAACCAGAGGCTTGATAACTTCTTTGCCGCCACCACCGCATGCACTAGGGCAAGCCCGGAGAACATCAGCGGTAAAACCAAATACAGCATCCAACTCTGTGGGATGAGTATTTCAAAATTTGCCAGCATCATTAAGCCGACTAGGAGCAGTGCTACTTTTTGTTCTACTCGCAGTCCATGGAATTCTTTTTGAAATCCACCGGGATTGTACAGCGCAGCCTGCATCCAGCGAGACAACATCAGCAGGATTATGGCGAGAAACATATAGACCGCGCCCATAAAGCTGGTCATAACATTTCTCAGCGAATCCAGTTGCTCGCCTTGTATACCGTTTGCATCGAAGTAGGGCTGCATCTGAAGAAAGATCAAATCCAACACTGCCGGCTGCAAACGCAAATAAACCTCTACGCAAACACCAACGGCGATTGCCCCTAACAGGGTAAACTCCCAAGACTCTAATGCTCTGAGTAGTCCTGCCAACCCAGTAATTCCCAATAACATAATCAAGGGAACCGGATCGCCTGCGATGGCCCACCCTCCTATGGGAAAAATGGCCCAAACCAGAACCTGCGTGGCCTCGATTAAACCTTTGCGTAAGACGACTAAGCCGATGACTACCGGGCTTAGAAAATTTACGATAGGTATCAGACCTAACAGCAGCACTGCCATTATGGCCTGCTTGCGTCCCTTCATTACGAATTCAGCAAGGCCGCGCATGCTTATAACCTTTTAAACCTGGTGGCTATCCGTATAAGGAATCAACGCCAAGTAGCGCGCACGCTTAATCGCTGTTGAGAGCTGACGCTGATAGCGAGCCTTCGTGCCTGTGATTCTGCTAGGGACAATCTTGCCCGTCTCAGAAACATAGGCTTTCAAGGTTTCAAGATCTTTGTAATCTATTTCTACTGTGCCTTCTGCAGTAAATTTGCAGAATTTACGTCGTCTAAAATAACGAGCCATAATTTTTATCCTGTCTGTCTATCTCTATTCTTTTTAAGAATGGGTTCGGATTTGCAGTGACTTAGTCCTGCTTCTCTTCGTCAGCTGGTGCTTCCGGAGCAGCTTCTTCAGCTGGTGCTTCCGGAGCAGCTTCTTCAGCTGGTGCTTCCGGAGCAGCTTCTTCCGGAGCAGCTACAGGAGCCTCTTCAGCAGGCGCGGCAGCTTCTTCAGCTGCTTTTTCTGCGGCTGCTTTCGCTGCCGACGCTGCGGCTGCATCATCTTCCATCTTGCGCTTCTGCTCGGCACGTTGCTTGCGCTCTTTGCCTTCGCGCTCGCCCTTCAGAATAAAGGTTTCTTCAGTTACAGCTGCCTTAGTCTTAATAACTAGGTTACGGATAACCGCGTCATTGAAGCGAAATAGCGTAGTAAGTTCTTCCAAGGCCTCACCGTTGCACTCTATGTTCAACAGTACGTAGTGTGCTTTGTGGATCTTGTTTATTGGATAGGCGAGTTGGCGTCTGCCCCAGTCTTCCAATCGGTGAATCTGACCACCACTATCGGCCATCAACTGAGTATAGCGCTCGATCATCCCTGGGACCTGTTCTGACTGGTCGGGATGCACCAAGAATACAACTTCATAGTGTCTCATAGAGACTCCTTCTGGGTTAATGCCTTCCTCAAACACTGCTGTGCGCGGTAAGACAAGGAGTTATGTAGCTACGGAAACTAGCCCCGCAGATAAAAACGAGGGGGAATTCTAGGGATTCTGAGTGGGGGATGCAAGC